>CALKKN010000151.1 GCA_937995275.1 uncultured Lysobacterales bacterium
GGTGCATGGCGATGCCAAAGATGTCCCGTCCGAAGAACAGCTGCACGAACGCGTCGACCGCCCAGAACAACAACAGCCAGGCCGTCCAGCGCAGCACCCGCTCGCGGCTCGATGCCGGCGCCAGCAAGACCGACAGCGCCAGCGCGGCGGCGAGGTAGCGCAGTGCCGCGACGCTCTGCATCCAGCTTTTCTGGGGATCGAAGGAGTCGAAGCTCGACAGCACCATGGGGACCCAGTAGCACAGGAACAGCGGCAGGACGAACCTCGCGGATGCCCGGATCCGGCTCCGGTGGGTTTCGGATCGGGCCAGGAAGGCCAGCGAGATTGCAAAGATCGAGAGCGGGATTTCCGCCAGGCGGCTGAACGGCAACAGCGCGATGAAAGCCACCGCCAGCCAGCTGGCCCAGTCGGATTGGAGGCGTCGAATGAATAGCTTCATGAAGATCTTTCCTCCAGCACGGATCGATAGACTTGCAGCGTATTTTCCATGGATTCACGCAGGCCGAACGCCCGGCTCGGAGCCACCGCCGGTCGCTGCCGCAGGAACGCCAGGCTGCGTTCCAGCAGGGCGGCGCGGTCGCCGGGCGTGACCGCGCCCTGCGGAAACATCGCTGCCAGCGTCTCCTGCACGCCGCCGTGGCCCCACCCGATTACCGGCACGCCCAGGTGCAGCGCTTCGGGAACCGTTCGCCCGAAGGCTTCCGGCGGGTCGGAACACAGGCTGAACACGATCTCCGAAGCCGCCATCCAGTCGCGGATGTCGGTGCGCGCCTGCGTGAACGTGATGTGACCCAGCACACCGTACCGCTCGGCCAGTCCTTCGAGTTCGTCCCGGTAACGCGAACCCGGCCGCGCTTGGCCCACGATGATTCCGTGGATCGCCGGTTCGGCCGGCCGCAACCGGGCGATCAACTCGATGAAGT
Organism: uncultured Lysobacterales bacterium; assembly: GCA_937995275.1. Lineage (GTDB taxonomy): Bacteria > Pseudomonadota > Gammaproteobacteria > Xanthomonadales > SZUA-36 > CALKKN01. Next base: position 924 of record CALKKN010000151.1, read on the forward strand.
CCGCATGCCCCTTGTAGCGCGACAGGCGCCCCGGCAGGCACAGCCAGCGCCGGCCGAGCAGTTCCGGGAAGTCAGTGCACGCACGGTCCAGCCACGCAGAATCTGGCTGGTAGCCATAGGGAAAGGCCGCCTGGCTGATGCCGCCATGCACGGTGATGACTCGCGCGGGCTCGGTGTCCGGGTAGTTGTGCAGCGTGTAGCTGCGAATGTGGTCGGAAACGGCAATGACCCGGTCACCGCTGGCCATGACCGCGCTGTATCGGCTCACCGAATAGTGACCGTGCATACTGGTCACGACAGCCGGCCGCCGGCCTTCGGGCTGGCCGCGCAGCGCCAGGCGGCTGATCCAGGCGGGCAGCCGCGAGTGCAGGTGCAGGATGTCCGGCCGTGCTTCCGACAGCCATTCACGGAGTCTGGAAATGTACCGCAGCGTGCCGAGGCGCTTCTTGCCGACCGGCCAGTCCAGGTGGGTGGCGCCGCTGGCCCGGACCCGGTCGCCCAGCGGCCCGTCCGCGGCGATAACCGTGACGGGATGGCCCGCTGCGGTCAGAAACTCGGTGAGTTCGACCGCGACCAGCTCCGACCCGCCCAGGTTGAGCGAAACCAGGACCTGAACGACATGCACCGGACCGACCCCGCCCAACCAGGCAGGTCAGTCGACCAGGCGGTAGCTGGCGCTGCAGTAGGGACAGATGGCCGTGCCGGTCTTCTCGATCGGCAGATACACCCGGGGGTGCGAGTTCCAGAGTTTCTGGTCCGGCCCGGGACAGGACAACGGCAGGTCCTGCCGGCGAACCTCGTATTCTCGCTGCGTATTCGCGCTACCCAGGCGGGTATCCGTGGCGTCGGTCGGATGGCTCACAATGCGTACTCCCTGGCGTTCGCTGCGGTGGATAGCTGAAGGCGTATTCTACGGCACCCACGTCCCGCGATGTCACCATCTTACACCGCCGGGGCCTCGGACGGGTCGGGGTCGCCGAGGCGCTCCCTGAAGATGCGGGCTGCCCTTGCGGTATCGACGTTCACCTCGGGCGCGTCGGGCAGCAGCACGCCGAGCATGCGGTTGTCGCGCAGTCGGCTCATGCTGTCGGTCAGCACCGCCCGCTGCTCGGTGCTCAGCCAGCCGATCGATTCCAGTTCCCGCAATTGCGGCAGCGTGCCGGTCGCCTGGATGACGCGGGGATAGATCCGGGCGTTAGACAGCACGCCGAGCTGAGCCAGGAACTCGATGTCGATCAGACCGCCCGGCTGGTGTTTGGGCGCCTGGCCCCCGGCGCTGTCATCCGCAGCGGCCCCCGCGCCGTGTTCGCGTATCATCCGCTGCCGCATCTCCAGCAGATCACGCGCCAGCGTCCGCTCGTCGCGGGGCTGGCACAACACCTCCTGCCGCACGCGGTTGAAGTGCGCCGCCACGTGGTCGCTGCCGGTTACGTGCCGGGCCCGGGTCAGCGCCTGCAGCTCCCAGGTCCAGGCCTCCCTGAGCTGGTAGTCGCGAAACGCCCCGATACTGCTGACCAGCGAACCCGCGCGGCCGTTGGGCCGCAGGCGGGTATCCACCCGGTAGAGCCGCCCCGACGGTGTCATCACGGTGAGAAAACTGAGGACGCGCTGCGCCAGCCGCGCATAGTACCGCTCGGGCGGCAACGGTCGGGCCCCGTCCGACAGCCTCTCGCCGCCTTCGAACAGGAACACGAGATCGAGATCGGACCCATAACCCAGCTCGCCGGCGCCCAATGAACCGTAGCCGATGATCGCCAGGCCCTGGTGCCGGCCTGTGGCAGGACGTTCCGGTGCTGCAACCGCCGCAAAGCCGCCGTGCCGCGTTGCAATTTCCCGACCGGCGATGTCGAGGACCCCGCCCAGCAATGCGCCCGCCAGTTCCGACAGCGCGGCGCGGGCCCGCTCGCCCTCCAGGCTGCCCTGCAACTGGCCAACGGCAATCCGCAACTCGTTGGCGAGTTTGAGGTAGTTGAGGTTGGCCAGCACTGCCTCGGTGCCCGGCGCCGCCGCCAGGATGCGGGCGACGCTGCGCATCAGGTCCTGCGGCTCGGGCAGGTAGCGGCCGAGGGCCGGGTCGATCAGTTCGTCGAGCAATGCCGGAAACCGAATGACCTTGTCCGCGATCCACTCGCTGCGCTCGAACAGCTCCAGCATGCGATCCAGCGCAAGCGGTTGCTGCACCAGCAAAACCAGATACGCGCTGCGCTGGCACACGGCCAGCACCAAGTCGAAAACCCGGTTCAGGGTCTGTTCGTTCAGCGCCTTGTTCTCGAGGCGCTCCAGCAGTTCCGGCATGAAGCGGTCGAGGCGCTGGTGGGCGCGTTGGCTCAGCGCGATGCGCTGCAGCCGTCGGACGAAAATCGACAGCGGATCGCTGGCGCCTGCGGCCGGATACTCGTCGCTGTCCTGCCGACTGGCGCGCAGGCTGCGCCACCGTTCCGCCCACTGGCCCTCGGAAGCCGGTTCCGGGCGCGCGGGGAAGATCCCCTGGAACCGCTCGCTGACCCGCTGCCGGACCCGCTCCAGGCGCCGGTCCAGGGCCTCGACGCTGTCCTCGTACATCGCGCGGGCGATGCGGGCGCGGTCCTCACCAGCCGGCAGGCGGTGGGTCTGCTGGTCGCGCAGCGCCTGAATGCGATTTTCCAGCAGCCGCAGGAACACGTAGTCATTGCGTGTGCCGCTGATGGCCTCGTGGTCCAGCAACTCCAGCCGGCCGATCTCGGTCAGGGCCGCGTCCAGCGACGGCGTTTGCAAACCCGGCTCGCGGCCGCCACGCAGTATCTGGAAGCACTGGGCCAGGAATTCGATCTCGCGAATGCCGCCGGGGCCGCGCTTGATATCGTCGAGCCGGTCCCGGCGCCGGGCGTCCTCGCGGACATTGGCGTGCATTTCCTGCAAGGCTTCGACCGAGCCGTAGTCGATGTAGCGGCGGTACATGAAGGGTCTGAGCCGTTCGATGAGATCGGCGCCGGCGGCCAGGTCGCCGGCGACCGGGCGCGCCTTGATCAGGGCATAACGTTCCCAGTCGCGGCCGTCGCGCTGGTAGTACTGCTCCATGGCGGCCACGCTCGAGGTGAGCGGACCTGAGTTACCGAACGGGCGCAGGCGCGTATCGACCCGGAAACAGAAGCCGTCCTCGGTGATGTCCGCCAGGCTGGCGATCACCGCCCTCGCGAGCCGCGTGAAGAACTGGTCATTCGACAGGCCGTGGCGCCCGTCGCTGGCGCCGGACTGAGGAAAGCAGAACACCACGTCGATGTCCGACGACAGGTTGAGCTCGCCGCCCCCGAATTTGCCGAGGCCGATGACGCAGAGGCGTTGGGGTGAACCGTCCGGGGAACGCGGAGTGCCGTGTTTCTCTTCCAGCCGTGCCTGCAACTCGGTGATGGCGGCCTGCAGGCAGGCTTCGGCCAGCGTGGTCAGGCAGGTAAAGGTTTCGGCCAGGGTGGCCAACCCGGCCAGGTCGCGCCACACGATACCCAGCATCGCGCGGTTGCGAAACTGCCGCAGCCCGCTTTCCAGCCCATAGCCGCGGATCGCGTCCGCGAGGCGCGCGGGATCGGGCAGCCGGAGCTCGTCGAGGTTCGCGCCCCAGTCCGGGAAACGATTGAGCAGGCCTGCGGCGAAGTCGCTGCAGGTTCGAACGTGTTCGAGGCGTTGTTCGGCCGGAATAGTGACGGGCGGAAGGATGTTCCAGCCGCTGTGGGCCTGTGTATCGGGCATGCCTGGATTATACTCTGCCGATGCTTGATGGAGTCTCGCTTCCCTTCTCTCGCCTCCGGCTCCTCAGATGCGCGGCCTTGCTGCTGCTCGGCTTCTGCCAGGCGGGGTGTGATCGCGAGGCCGGGGAAGGGAAAACCGGCGTGGATTACGACCCGGGGCGGGACTACTTTTCGTTCGCTAACACCGATCAGTACGAGAGCCGGCATTTGGCGCTCGACCTGACCGTGGATTTCGAGAGGCGCGTACTGCACGGCCATGTAATTCATCAGATGGCCTGCCTCGACCCCACGGCCCGCAGAATCGTCCTGGACAGCCGCGGGCTTTGGGTCGAGCGGGTACAGCTCGCGCCGCCGAACGCCAAGGCCCGGGAGCTGGATTTCGAGGTGGGCGCCAGTGATCCGGTGCGTGGCGAACCGCTGCGGATCGACCTGCCGGACGATTACGACTGTGGCGGAGAGTTTCTGCTCAAGATCGAGTACCGCACCGGCGCCGAAGCGTCAGCGATCATGTGGCTGCCGCCGGAGCTGACGGCAGGCGGCCAGCACCCCTTCATGTTCACGCAGTCGCAGTCGATCCATGCCCGCAGCTGGGTGCCGCTGCAGGACACGCCGTCCGTGCGGACGACGTACGAGGCGACCATCCGCACGCCGGCGCACCTGCTCGCCGTCATGAGCGCCGACAACGATCCGGGGGCGCCGCGTACCGGCGAGTATCGCTTCCTGATGCCGCAGCCCATCCCCTCCTACCTGCTGGCCCTCGCCGTCGGCCACCTGTACTTCGAACCGTTCGGCGAGGACACCGGCGTGTACGCCGAGCCCGAGGTGCTGCCCGCGGCTGCCTGGGAGTTCGCGGACACCCAGGTGATGCTGGATGCGGCGGAGGCGATCTACGGGCCTTACCAGTGGGGCCGCTACGACCTGCTGATCCTGCCGCCGAGCTTCCCTTTCGGCGGCATGGAAAACCCGCGTCTTTCATTCATCACGCCCAGCCTGCTGGCCGGTGACCGCAGCCTGGTCTCGGTGATTGCGCATGAACTCGCCCATTCGTGGTCGGGCAATCTGGTCAGCAACCGCACCTGGCGGGACATATGGCTGAACGAAGGCACGACCTCCTACCTCGAAGCACGCCTGATGGAGGTGTTGTACGGGAAGAACCGGGCGGACGAGGAGCGGGTGCTGGCCTACCAGTCCCTGCTGGAGGACCTCGTGCGCGTGCCGCGCGAGATGCAGCCGCTGGCTCCGGTCTTCCGGGACGGTGACCCGGACGTGGGGCAGGAGGGCATGGAATATGCCAAGGGGCAGATGCTGCTCGAGCACCTGGAAGCCGTGTTCGGGCGGGAGACCTTCGATGCGTTCATGGCTGCGTACTTCCATCATTTTGCCTTCCAGGCCGTCAGCAGCGAGGAGTTCCTCGAATACGCAGACGCGCAGCTTCTGCAGGCCTGGCCCAGCCGGTACGCCCGCGGGCAACTCAAGGAATGGTTGTATCAGCCGGGTGTGCCGGCCGAGCGAACCGTACCGCGCTCCGCGAACCTGAATGCGGCCGCGGCCGAAGCGCTGGCGTGGGCAAGCGGTGAACGAGCTGTGGATAAGCTGTCGGTAACGCAATGGAGTCCGCAGGCCACGGTGTACTTCATCAAGGCATTACCCGACAGCCTGACGGCCGACCAGTTGAGCGAGCTGGATGCGGCCCTGGAGTTCAGCAGCAGCCGTAACGCGGAGGTCGCCCGGGCCTGGTTCATCGAGGTCGCCAGGCGCCGCTTCGAGCCGGCCTACGGCGAGATGCGCGGCCACCTGGGTCTCTACGGCCGGACACGGCTGGTGAAGCCCGTTTATGAAGCCCTGGTGCAGAACGGCCGGGATGGTGAGCTCGCGCGGGAGATTTTTGAGCAGGTCAGGGGCAATTACCATCCCCTGACGGTGGCGGCGATTCAGCCCGTACTACACGGGCAAGGTGAACCATGAGCGAAGATAAGGCCCGGATCAGTGACAAGGTCGCCTACCGCGACAGCCGCCGCGCCTCCTTTCGCATCCTGCAGCCGGGCAAGACCCATGCACTCAGGCGCTTTCTGCTGTTCGTGTTGGTCGCGGCCGTGGCCTGGTTCGGTTGGCGCGCGCTTACCGCCGGCTTCCCGCCCGAGCAGCGGGCCGTCCTGTTCCTGTTCCTGCTCGCGGTGGGGCTGTGGATCACCGAGGCCGTGCCGGCCTTCGCGGTCGGCCTGCTCATCATGGGCTACCTGGTGTTCGCGCTGGGTACGCCGCTGCTGCTGGACCAGCCCTGGGACGTCCGGCCCTACCTGAACACCTGGTCCAGCCCGGTCATCTGGCTGATGCTGGGCGGCTTCTTCATGGCCGAGGGCCTGTCGCGCACCGGCCTGGATCGCCAGCTGTTCGCCATTGCGATCCGCCCTGCGGGAACGCGGCCGAGCCGCGTGCTGCTGGCCGTGATGCTGACCAGCGCCATCGCCTCGATGTTCATCTCCAATACCTCCACCACCGTGCTGATGATCGGCGCGGTGCTGCCGCTGGTGCGCCAGGCGGGGCGCGATGAGCCGTTTGCGAAGGCGCTGATGGTCGCCATCCCGCTGGCTGCCGCCGTTGGCGGCATGGGCACGATCATCGGCAGTGCGCCAAACGCGATTGCGGCCGGGGTCGTGGCCGAATTCGGCCAGACGGTCGACTTCGTCGAGTGGATGTTGCTGGGCGTTCCGGTCGCCCTCCTGCTGGTGGTCACCGCCTGGATGTTCCTGCTGCGACGCTACCCGCCATCGATGGAGGCTGTCCGTATCGACCTCCAGACGATGGAGGAGCCCGAACTGCCCGGGCGGCGCGAGCGGACCATCGTCGCCGGCCTGTCCATCATCACGGTCGCCCTGTGGATGACGACACCCCTGCACGGTATCCATGTCGCGGCCATTTCGCTGATCCCGATCGTCGGCCTGACCATGACCCAGGTGCTCGGCACCGCCGATGTGCGCGGGTTGCCGTGGGATACGCTGATGCTGGTGGCCGGCGGCCTGTCGCTCGGCGCGGCCGTGGTGGATACCGGGCTGGCGGACCGGCTGGCCCTGCAACTCGCCTTCCTGACCGGCTTCGGCAGCGACCTGCTGGTGTTCGCCGCGCTGGCGCTGCTGACGGTGGTGCTGTCCAATTTCATGAGCAACACCGCCACGGTGTCGCTGATTCTGCCGGTGGCCGTCGCGCTGCTGCCCGGCCGGGAACTGGAAATGTGCCTGATCCTGGGCCTGAGCGCCTCCTGCGCGCTGCTGCTGCCGGTGTCCACGCCGCCGAACGCGGTCGCTTACAGTACGGGCGAAATCGAGACGCGGGACCTGCGGCCGGGTGGCGTGCTGATCGGCCTGCTGGGTCCGGCCGTGGTCATTGTCTGGGTTCTTCTGGTGGCGCCTCTCATCCGCTGAACCGGTGAGGATTCGTCTGGTATGATCGAGCCGACGGTCCGTTGCCCACGATAATCGCCTAATGCGTAGCGCCACCCAGACCCGCTCCCGATCATTGGAAATGCCCGCCGCGATCTTCGTTGCCATCGCCGCGCTCCTGCTGGCCGGCTGTGCCGGCCCGTCCCTGAAGGACGACATCGTCCGCCAGGAACCGACCTTCGCCCAGCCGCCGGCGCAGCAGGGTTTGCTCTGGGAGATCGCCGATGGCGTCATGCGCGAACACGGGGCCGACGCGTCCGGCCTGCGGCTGCTGGATGGCAACTACGATGCCCTGGCGGCCCGCCTGGCCCTGATCGACGGGGCCGTTTCCTCGCTCGATATCCAGACCTACCTCTGGTATCCGGACCACTCCGGCAGACTGATCTTAGTGCGGGCGATCCTGGCCGCCGAGCGCGGCGTGGATGTTCGGCTGATCGTGGATGACCTGCTGACGATCGGGCAGGACCAGCTGTTGTCCGAGCTGGATCGCTGGCCCAACGTGGAAGTCCGCCTGTTCAACCCGTGGAAAGATCGCAGCGCCCTCGCACGCGGTGGGGAATTCATCGCTCAAATGGAGCGCCTGAACACGCGCATGCACGACAAGTTGCTGATCGCCGACGGCAATGCAGCCGTGATCGGGGGCCGGAACATCGGCGACCACTATTTCGGGCTGAGCCACGATTACAACTTCCATGATCTCGACGTGCTCGGTTTCGGGCACATCGCGCGGCAGTCCAACGAGATGTTCGACCATTTCTGGAACAGCGAGTGGGTCGTTTCCGCCGACAACCTGAACGTCGAGCCGGACCCGGAGTACGTCAGGCAGGGGTGGGCGACACTCCAGCAGGACGTGCGGGAGGCGCCGGAGCTGCAATCGTTCTCGGCCGAAGCCAGGGACTGGACCCGGGCGGCGGCCGACTTCGCCGGGAATCTGCACATCGGCACCAGCCTGATCGTCTACGACGAGACCACCGAAGAGGCGATTTCCCAGAACCTCGCTGCAGGGCTGTTCGATTTTCTGAACCTCGCCAACGAGGAACTCCTGGTCACCAACGCCTACATCATCCCCGGGCAGCCGGCGATCGATATCATCAGCGAGATGACCGGGCGCGGCGTAAAGGTCCGCATCCTCACCAACTCGCTGGCCTCCCATGACGTACCCGCCGTGAACAGCCATTACCGCGACTGGCGCGACGACTTCATCAACGCCGGCGCGGAGCTGTACGAGCTGCGCGCCGATGCGGCCATCAAGCCGCTGGTCGACGTGCCGCCGGTGGAAGGGGGGTTCGTCGGTTTGCATACCAAGGCGGTGGTCATCGACCGGGAATACGTGTTCATCGGCTCGATGAATCTCGACCCCCGGTCCGTGGCCATCAACACCGAGGCCGGCGCCATCGTGCGCAGCCCGGGGCTGGCCGCAGAACTGGCCGCGGTCATGGACCGCGACATGGCACCGGAAAGCGCCTGGCAGGTGCTGCTGGACGAGCAGGGCAAGCCGTACTGGGTGAACAGCGAGGAGACGGTCTACACGCAGCCGGCGCGGAGCGGCAGCCAGCGCGTTATGGACAAGATCTTCAAGGTGGTGCCAAAAGAACAGTACTAAGCGGGCCAGTCGCTGTTTCGATCGCGGCTGTAGGAGCGGCTTTAGCCGCGATTAAAGCATTAGAAGAGGTGGCGAGCGCCCGCGGTACGCCGTTCCCCCTCACCCGTACCGCCCCTCGATGTAATCGGCGGTTTCCCGGTGCTGCGGCGTGACGAACATCTGGCCCGTATCGTCGTGTTCGATCACTTTGCCCATCAGCATGAAAATACATTCGTCGCTGGCGCGCCGCGCCTGGGCCATGTTGTGCGTGACGATCAGGATGGTGTACTCGCCGCGCAGCTCCCAGATCAGCTCCTCGACGGCCTCGGTGCCTTTGGGATCGAGGGCTGAACACGGTTCGTCCATCAGCAGGACGGAGGGTTTCACCGGCAGCAGGCGTGCGATGCAGAGTTTCTGCTGCGCCTCCAGCGAAAGGGTCGTCGCCTTGTGGTCGAGCCGGTCCCTGACCTCGTCCCACAGCAACACGGTCTGCAGCGCGCTTTCGACGATCTCGTCTTCGGCGCTGCGGGAAGACGGCCGCCCGGCATTGTGGATACGATGGCCGAAAAGCACGTTTTCGCGAATCGAAAGCGGCAGCGGGTTGGGCCGCTGGAACACCATCCCGATCTGTTTACGGACCTGCACGAGTTCCACTGCAGGGTCGTAGATATTGTGGCCGAGTACGTTGACTTCCCCCGAATACCTAACGTAGCCCAGGCGTTCATTGATACGGTTGACGCAGCGCAGAAAAGTGCTTTTGCCACAGCCGGAAGGGCCGATCATCGATGTGATGATGCCCTGCCGGATATCGAGATCGACATCGAACAATGCCTGGAAGGTGCCGTACCACAGGTTCAGTTTCCTGGTGTTGATGGCCACGCTTGGGGCCTCTTTCCCAGTGGTGTCCACGCCGTCCTCCACCATCAGCCGAACCGACCCTCGACATAATCCCGCGTTCGAGGATCCTGGACCTCGCCCGTGAACAGGTCTTCCGTACGCCCAACCTCGATGCACCGCCCGCCGAGGAAAAACGCGGTGCGATCGGCGAGGCGGCGAGCCTGCTGCACCAGGTTGGTGACCAGAATGATCGTAACCTCGCTGCGCAACTCCTTGAGAACGTCCTCGATCCGCATGGTGGTGACCGGGTCCACGGCGATCGAAAATTCGTCCAGCATGAGCAACTCGGGCTCCTGCGACAGGG
>CALKKN010000152.1 GCA_937995275.1 uncultured Lysobacterales bacterium
GGTGCTCGCGGGTGTATGCGTAGCTCTTGGTGGAGCCGTGGTGGTCGTTGAAGGTCACGCAGGGCGAGACCACGTCCAAGACCGCGCAGCCGGGATGCGCGATGGCGGCCTTGATCAGCGGCACCAGCTGCTCCCGGTCGCCGGAGAAGGCGCGCGCGACGAAACTGGCGCCCATCGAGATGGCGGTGGCCACGATGTTGATGTTTTGCATCAGGTTGACCTCGCCCTTCTTGGCCGTGGTGCCCGGGTCCGCCGAAGCCGAAAACTGCCCCTTGGTCAGGCCGTAGACGCCGTTGTTCTCGATCAGGTACAGCATGTTCAGGTTGCGGCGGATCACGTGCCCGAACTGGCCGAACCCGATCGACAGCGAATCGCCGTCGCCGGAAACCCCGACGCAGATCAGATCGCGGTTGGCGGCGACTGCTCCGGTGGCGACCGACGGCATGCGGCCGTGCACCGAGTTGACCCCATGCGCGCCGTGCACGAAGTAGGCCGGTGTCTTCGACGAGCAACCGATGCCGGACATCTTGATCAGCTGTTCCGGCACGATCGACATCTCCCACAGCGCCTGCACCAGCGCAGCCGTGATCGAGTCGTGGCCGCAGCCGGCGCACAGCGTGGACAGCGAGCCTTCGTAGTCGCGCTGCGTCAGGCCCAGGTCGTTACGCCTCTGGCCGGGCAAATCGATTTTCGGTCTGCGGACGTAGGTCATGCGGCAGCCTCCGCTTTCAGGTGCTCGAGGATGCCCTGCACCACGCAGTCGCTGGGGATGGGCATCCCGTTGTAGTGCAGGATGGACACCAGGCGTCCGGCGGCGGCGGTCTCCAGCGTCAGCAGCGATTTCATCTGTGCGTCACGGTTCTGCTCGACCACGAACACGGTCTCATGCCCCTGCAGGAAGTCGAAAACCTCCTGGCCGAACGGGAAGGCGCGCAAGCGCAGGTAGTCGGCGTGGACGCCCTGCTCGGCCAGCCGGTCGCGCGCCTCGATCACGGCGCCGTCGCTGCTGCCGAAGGCGATGACACCCAGCCCCGTCGTGCGCTCGGCCCGGGTCACGACGGCCGGCGGCACCAGGGTCTTCGTCGTCTCCCACTTGACCAGCAGGCGGTCCACGACGTCCTGGTATTCCGCCGAGTCCTCGGTGTAGGCGCCCTTGCGGTTATGCCCCGACCCGCGGGTGAAGTAGGCGCCCTTGGGATCCTCGCCGGGCAGCGTGCGGTAGGGGATGCCATCGCCGTCGACGTCGAGGTAGCGGACGAAGCGGTCCATTTCCTTCAGCTCGTCGGGGCCCAGCACCTTGCCGCGATCCGGGCGGTAACTGTCGTCCCAGCCGAGCTCGTCGACCATCCAGTCGTTCATGCCGATATCCAGGTCGGACAGCAGAAACACCGGGGTCTGCAGGCGGTCGGCCAGGTCGAATACCTGCACGGTCATCTCGAAACACTCCTTCGGATTGGCCGGCAGCAGGATCGGATGGCGCGTGTCACCGTGCGAGGCATAGGCGCACAGCATCAGGTCGCACTGCTGCGTCCGCGTCGGCATGCCGGTCGACGGGCCGACCCGCTGAACGTCGATGAAGACCGAGGGAATCTCGGTGTAATAGGCATAGCCGATGAACTCGCTCATCAGCGATATGCCGGGGCCCGAGGTCGGCGTGAACGCCCGCGCGCCCGCCCAGTTCGCGCCCAGCACGATGCCGGCGGCCGCCAGTTCGTCCTCAGCCTGGACGATGCAATAGCGCTTCTCGCCGCTCTCGGGGTCGATGCGAAAACGCTCGCAGTAGGCCTTGAACGAATCCATGACGCTGGTCGACGGCGTGATCGGATACCAGGCCCCGACCGTGGCGCCGGCATACACGCAGCCCAGGCCGGTGGCGCTGTTGCCGTCGATCAGGATGCGGCCGGCGTTGTCGCCCATGGTCTCGGCCCGCACCGGCAGCGGGCAGGTGAAGTTCTGCTGCGCATAGTCGTAGCCGAGCATGATGGCCTGCAGGTTGCTCTCCACGAGTTTGGCCTTCTGCGCGAAGGTCTCCCTCAGCAGGGTCCTGATGACGTCGAGATCGATGTCCAGCAGCGCCGCCAGCGCGCCGGCGTAGGCCACGTTCTTCATCAGGATGCGGATGCGCGCGGCGTCGAACCTCTCGTTGACCATCCGTGACAGCGGCAAGCCGAGGACGGTGATGTCATCGCGTTGCAGATTCCGTTCGCGCGGCCAGGTGGAATCGTAAATCAGGAACCCGCCGGGGCTGACCTCGGCCAGGTCTTTCTGGTAGGTCTGCGCATTCATTGCCACCATGACGTCCACGCCGGCCAGGCGCGCCCGGTAGCCGTGGCGGCTGGCGCGGATTTCGTACCAGGTCGGCAGGCCCTGGATGTTCGACGGAAACAGGTTCTTGCCGGTTACCGGAACGCCCATGCGGAACAGGGCCTTCATGATCAGGCTGTTGGCACTGGCCGAGCCGGTGCCGTTCACGCTGGCGATCTTCAGGACGAAATCGTTTATCCGGCTATGCGTTGCTGACATGGCGATTCACAAGCCTCGCGGCCACCGTCGTAGTCGGGGGCGTAGGGGAACTTCAGCAGCGACTTCTGCATGTCCCAGGCTGCCGTCGGGCAACGTTCGGCACACAAGCCGCAGTGCACGCAGAAGTTTTCGTCCTTGACCATCACGCGCCCGGTCTGTTTCAGAGGATCGGAGACGAACAGCGGCTGCTCGGGCTCCAGCACCGGCGCCTTGAGCTGCGGCACCAGGTCTTCGCGCTCGCCGTTCTTCACGATGCTGAGGCAGGCGGTCGGGCAGATGTCGAGGCAGGCGTCGCATTCGATGCAGAGGTTGTCCATGAACACGGTCTGGATGTCGCAGTTCAGGCAGCGCTCCACTTCCTGCGCCGCCTGTTCGGCGTCGAATCCCAGTTCCACCTCTTGGGCAAGATCGTCAAACCGCTCATCCAGCGGCACGTGCATCATCTGGCGCCGCGCCGCGGGATCGAATTGGCTCGAGTAACTCCACTCGTGGATGCCCATCTTGCGGCTGTGCAGGTTCATCGTCGGCGGCAGCCGGTCGGTCAGCGGCTCCCCCCGGCAGTGGCGGTGAATGGATATGGCCGCCTGGTGGCCGTGCTCTACGGCCCAGATGATGTTCTTCGGCCCGAATCCGGAGTCGCCGCCGAAGAACACGCCTGCACGGGTCGATTGCAAGGTGACCTCGTCGACGATCGGCTCCTCCCACTGGTTGAAATCGATGCCGAGGTCGCGCTCGATCCAGGGAAAAGCGTTCTCCTGGCCAATGGCCAGCACCACGGCGTCGCAGGGGATGAACACTTCCCCGCTGACCCGCTGGTCCAAAATTTTGCCGTTCTCGATGTCGTACTCCATCAGCTCGAAGGTCATGCCCTTCAGCCTCCCGTCCTCGACGACGAAGTCCTTCGGGGAGTGATTGACGACGATCTCGACGTTCTCCTCCTCGGCGTCCTCCAGTTCCCACTCGGAGGCCTTGAAGAACTGGCGCGGCTTGCGCGCCATCACCTTGACGCTCTTCGCGCCCAGCCGCAGCGAGGAGCGGCAGCAATCCATGGCGGTGTTGCCGACCCCGATGATCAACACGGTCTCGCCGATCGATTCCACGTGGCCGAAGGCCACCGACTCCAGCCAGTCGATGCCGATGTAGATGTTCTCGGAGTCGTAACGGCCGGGCAGTTTCAGTTCCTTGCCGCGCGGTGCGCCCGTGCCGACGAAGACGGCGTCGTAACCCTGCTCCAGCAAGGCCTCCATGCTCTGCACGCGATGGTTGTAATGAATCTCGACGCCCATGTCGAGGATGTAGCCGATCTCCTCCTCGAGCACCTCGGGGGGCAGGCGGAAGGCCGGGATGTTGTAGCGCATCAGGCCGCCGGGGACCGACTGCGCCTCGAAGATCGTGCACTCGTAGCCCAGCGGCATCAGGTCGTTGCAGACGACCAGCGAAGCCGGGCCGGCCCCGATCAGGGCGATGCGCTTGCCGTTCTTCTCCGGCGGCGCGACCGGCAGGCGGTCGGTGATGTCCCCGCGATGATCGGCGGCTACCCGCTTCAGGCGGCAGATCGCAACCGGCTTCTCATCCATTCGGCCGCGCCGGCATGCGGGCTCGCAGGGACGGTCGCAGACGCGGCCGAGGATGCCCGGAAAAACATTGCTCGCCCGGTTGACCATGTAGGCATCGTCGAACCGGCCCTGCGCGATCAGCCGGATGTATTCGGGGACATCGGTGTGAGCCGGACAACCCCACTGGCAATCCACGACCCGGTGGAAGTAATCCGGATTAGAAGTGTCTGTGCGCTCCATGGGACCTTTTCGATTGCTTCCCCTACGGTGCCGGGCGCGCACGCCGGACCCCGTTGTTGGACCCCGATATCGATATTGGGCGCAAGCATACCCGTTTTGAATCCCCCGCGCATCCTGCCAATGAGAATTGTTTCGCCCGTGGCCGCCGCCGCGGATTCGCTTGCACATTGCGGGGTTGCCGCCTATGTTTAGCCCAACGCGACACGCAGCCTTGAACAATGAGAACCGACCCCGCTCCCCTGCTGGGCGCCCTGCTCCTCCTGCTTTCGACTCTTGCGCCAAACGCGCAGGCCGACCCGACCGCAGTCGCCGAACAGGTCAGAGCCTGGCGGCAGGCGCACGAACAGCGGATCGTCGACGACTTCGTCGAGCTGCTGCGCATTCCCAACGTCGCCAGCGACGACATCAATATCCGGCGCAATGCCGAACACATTCGGGAACTGCTGCAGCCACGCGGTTTTGCCGTTCGCTTCCTCGACGTTCCGGGTGCGCCGCCGGCGGTATTCGCCGAGCGCCGCGCGGACGGCGCCGCGAAGACCGTGCTGATCTACGCGCACTACGACGGCCAGCCGGTTAACCCGGAAGATTGGGCTTCGGATCCCTGGACGCCGGTGCTGCGCGACGGCCCGGTGGAGCTCGGCGGTCAGATCGTGCCGCTGCAGCCGCCGTTCGACCCCGAGTGGCGGCTGTTCGCCCGCTCGGCCGGCGACGACAAGGCGCCCGTCATCGCGCTGACCGCCGCACTGGACGCGCTGGCGGATGCGGGCATCGATCTGTCGGTCAACCTGAAGCTCTTCCTCGACGGGGAGGAGGAAGCCGGCTCGCCGCACCTTCGTGAGGTCCTGCTCGAGAACCGCGGCCTGCTCGGCGCCGACCTGTGGCTGTTCTGTGACGGCCCGGTGCACCAGAGCCGCCGCTGGCAACTGGTCCAGGGCGTGCGCGGCATGACCGGCTTCGATCTGACGGTGCACGGGCCCAACCGTCCGCTGCACAGCGGCCACTACGGCAACTGGGCGCCGAACCCGATCGCCCGGCTGTTGGAACTGGTCGGCACGATGCGAGCGCCCGACGGCCGCATCCTGATCGACGGTTACCACGACCAGGTGATACCGCCGACCCCGACAGAGCTGGCGGCCATCGAATCCGCGCCGCGGATGGACGAGTCCCTGCAAGCCGAATTCGGCATCGGCCGCCCGGAAAGCGCGGACCGCGTGGAACTGGCCATTCTGCGGCCGGCCCTGAACCTGCGCGGCATCCGTTCCGGCGACATCGGACACCAGGCGCGGAACAGCATCCAGACCAGCGCCACCGCCTCGATAGGGCTGCGGCTGGTGCCGGCACAGACTCCGGCGCATCTGCGGGAGACGGTCGAGCAGCACGTCCGGTCGCAGGGTTACCTGGTGGTCCACGACGAACCGACCGCCGCACAGCGGGCAGCCCACGACCGCATCGCCCGGCTGGATTGGCGGGAGTCGGGCTACCCGGCCTACCGCGCGCCGATGGATCTGCCGGTGGCCGGCTCGGTGGCCGGCATCGTCGACGCCCTGCGCGACGAGCAACTGATCCGCCTGCCGACCATGGGGGGCAGCCTCCCCATCTACCTGATCGAAGAGGTGACCGGCGCACCGGTGGTGATCCTGCCAATCGCCAACCACGACAACAACCAGCACGGCAAGAACGAGAACCTGCGCCTGCAGAACCTGTGGGACGCCATCGAGATTTACGCCGCCGTGCTGACGAATTTGTGACCGGGCCCGGGCCGGCAATGCTGGACGGAATCCGCTCTGGAACTGTAGGAGCGGCTTTAGCCGCGATAACAAACTTGCCCTTCGCGGCTAAAGCCGCTCCTACACAAGCCGGTCCAGCGCGCCGATCAGGCGTTCGACCTCACCGGGGCTGGTGTAATGCACGAACGATGTGCGCACAACGCCGTCATCGATGTCGATGCCGAGCGCCTCCACCAGCCGGTAGGCGTAAAAATCCCCCACGCCGACCCCCAGCTTGAACTCCGCCAGGCGGCTGGCCAGGTCGTGGGAGCGCCAGCCGTCGGCCGTGAAGCTGACCGTGGGTGCGCGGTCCGGCGCCCGGCGCTTGCCGATCAGATGGACCTTCGGATGAGCTGACAAAAAGTCCAGCAGCGGCTGCAGCAGCCCACTCTCGTGATCGCGGAACATCTTTCTGACGCCCTCTGCGCGCGTTTCGACCGCCTCGCCGGCCATGCCATGGTGGTTGGCAACGGCATCCATGTAATCCATCACGCCGTTGACCGCCGCGATCTGGGCGTGATCCGGCCCGGCCGGGGTGAAGCGGGCCAGGGGTTTGTCGGCGTTGAAGAAATGGCCCTGACAGGGCAACTCGGCATTAAGTCCGCGGCGCAAATACATGGCGCCGAGATGCGGGCCGTAGACCTTGTACAGCGAGAGGAAATAGATATCGGCCCCGGTGGCCGGAATGTCGGGCATACCGTGCGGGCAGAAGGATACGCCGTCGACGATGGCCCAGGCGCCGGCCTCGTGGATGAGGTCCGAGATTTCGCGAACCGGGTTGACGGTAGCCACAACATTGGAGCAGTGCGTGAAAGCGACCGCGCGGGTGCGTTCGGTCAGCAGGGCCTCGAGATCGGTGATGCGCAGTTCGGCCGTGTCCGGGTCGACCCGCCATTCCCGGACCACGATGCCGGCGTCCTCCAGCCGCGCCCAGGCCCCGACGTTGGCCTCGTGGTCCTGGTTGGTGACGACCACCTCGTCACCGCGTTTCAGCACCTGGCGGAGCGCCTGCGCGATCACGTACGTGTTCTGGGAGGTGGACGGGCCGAAGTGCAGCTCGTCGGCGCCGACCTTCAGCCAGGCCGCCATGCGATGCCGGGCCTCATCCATCTGTTCTCCGGCCAGCCGCGAGGCCGGAAAATCATAGTACGGCTGCACCTTGGTCTGGCGGTAATAGCGGTCCAGCCACCCGATCGCCTGACCGCAGGCATAGGAGCCGCCGGCATTTTCGAAGTGGGCGAAGCCCTGCAGTGAAGGTTCCTCGAACGCCGGGAACTGCCGGCGTACGAATTCGAGATCCAGTTCGGTCATGTGCCCCCTCCGGTTCGGACAACGTTGATCATAACGAAGGTTTGCCGGCCGCGCCCGCAGTCAGGGCATCTGCTGCACCACCATCGCCTCGATCAGCCGCGGGCCGGGTCGGCCCATGGCCCCGGCAAGCTGGGCATCGAATTCCTCCGCGGTCGTCGCGCGCGTCGCCGCCACGCCCAGACCTTGCGCCAGCGCAACGAAATCGAGGTCCGGCCGCGACAGGTCCAGCATGGACATTGTCGCGGGCGTCGGCTGGCCGGCGCCGACGCGGGCCAGTTCGATGTTCAGGATCGCGTAGCTGCGGTTGTTCAGGATCACCACGGTGACGTCCGCTTGCTCGCGCGCCATGCTCCACAGCGCCTGCACGGTGTACATCACGCTGCCGTCGGCCTGCAGGCTCACCACCTTGCGGTTCGGGCAGGCGATCGCCGCGCCGAGTGCGGCGGGCAGGCCGTAGCCGATGGCGCCACCGGTCAGGGTCAGCCAGTCGTGCCGCCGCGCCTGGAGCGTGGCGGGGAAGATCCCCATGCCGCAGGTCGCGGCCTCGTCCACGACGATCGCGTCCTGGGGCATGGTGCGCACCAGGCTCTGGCCGATCGCGACGGGTGTCAGCGGTCCGGCGGGTGCGGGCACCTCCGGGGCGGCCGCGACCAGCTCCGCCTCGCCGCGGGCTCCGATGCGGTCCGCCACAGCCGTCAGTGCCGCGAGCGGGTCTTCATCCACGGTGGCCAGGGTAGAGATTTCACACCCTTCCGGCGCCAGCCAGCCGGGTTTGCCCGGATAGGCGAAAAACGCGACCGGCGCCCTCGTCCCCACCAGAATCAGCTGTTCCAGGCCCTGCAGGGCCTCCATGGCCGCCTCGGCGAAGTAGGGCAGCCGTCGCGGCGCAACCCGCCCGGCGCCGCGCTGCAGCCGCGTGGGAAACACCTCGCACAGCAGGCGCGCGCCGGTCGCCGCGGCGATACGGCCCGCCGCATCCAGCGCCTTCTCGCGCAGCGCGCGCCCACCGAGCAGCAACGCGGTCTTACTGCCGCTCCCGAGGCCGCTGGCAGCGGCTTCGATGGCGGTTTCCCCAGCCGCTTCCAGGCCGGCCGGTTCCGGCGGCGCGACCGCCTGCGCCGCCGGCTCCCAGGCGTGGTTGGCCGGGGCGATTAACGTCGCGACCCGGCCGGCCCCGCGCAGCGAAGCCCGAACCGCCTCGGCGCCCGCCACGGCCAGGTCATTCGCAGACTCCGAAACGCGGACGAAATCCGAAACGAGGCTCGCATGGCCGACGATGTCGGAGGTAAGCGGCGCGTCGTATTGCAGGTGATAGGTCGCGTGATCGCCCACCATGTTGACCAGCGGCACGTGCGCCCGCCGGGCGTTGTGCTGGTTGGCCATGCTGTTGGCGAAGCCGGAGCCGAGGTGCAGCAGGGTCAGGGCCGGCCTGTCGAGCATCCGGGCATACCCGTCGGCCGCGCCGGATGCGACGCCTTCGAACAGGCACAACACCGGGCGCATACGCCCCGAGTTGCCGATGGCCGAGACCAGGTGCATCTCCGAGGTGCCGGGGTTGGCGAAACAGACCTCGACCCCGGCGGCGACCAGGGTCTGCAGCAGGTTCTCGGCTCCGTTCATCGGCGGGGCGCAATCAGCTGCCAATGCCGGCCAGCGTGATGTACTTAATTTCGATGTACTCGTCGATGCCGTACTTCGACCCCTCGCGGCCGATGCCGGATTCCTTGACGCCGCCGAACGGGGCGACCTCGGTCGACAGGATACCGTCGTTGACGCAGACCATGCCGTACTCGAGTTCCTCGGCCACGCGGAAGACTCGGCCCAGATCCCGGGCATAGAAATAGGACGCCAGCCCGAACTCGGTGGCATTTGCCAGCGCGATGACCTCCTCTTCCGTGCGGAACCTGAACACCGGCGCCACCGGGCCGAAGATCTCCTCCCGGGCAAACGCCATGTCAGCCGTCACACCGCCGACCACGGTCGGCTGGTAGAACAGGCCGCCCAGGGCGTGGCGGCCGCCGCCCTCGACCACGTGGCCGCCCTTGTCGCGGGCGTCGGCCAACAGTTCCTCGACCTTTTCGATCGCGCTCTCCGAGATCATCGGGCCGACGTTGACGCCGGTTTCCTCGCCGCGCCCCACCTTCAGGCCGCGTACGGCGTCGGTGAACTTCGCCACGAACTCGTCGTAAATGCCTTCCTGCACGTAGACGCGGTTGGCGCACACGCAGGTCTGGCCGGCGTTGCGGTACTTCGACGCGATGGCGCCGATGACCGCCGCGTCGACATCCGCGTCGTCGAAGACGATGAAGGGCGCGTTGCCGCCCAACTCCATCGAGACCTTCTTGACGGTCGAAGCGCATTGGCGGATCAGGGTCTTGCCGACCTCGGTCGACCCGGTGAACGAGAACTTGCGCACCAGCGGGCTCTCGGTCAACTCCTTGCCGACGCTGCGGGAATCAGTGGTAGTGAGGACGTTGAATACGCCCGCCGGCACGCCGGCTTCCTCGGCGAGCACGGCCAGCGCCAGCGCCGACAGGGGGGTTTCCGAGGCCGGCTTGATGACCACCGGGCAGCCGGCAGCCAGCGCCGGGCCGGCCTTGCGCGTGATCATCGCATTGGGGAAATTCCACGGCGTGACGATGCCGACCACGCCCACGCTCTGCTTGATGGTGAGGATGCGCCGGTCGGGCAGGTGGGTTGGAATCACGTCGCCGTAGACACGCTTGGCCTCCTCGGCGAACCACTCGATGAAGGACGCGCCGTACATCACCTCGCCGGCCGATTCGAAAAGTGGCTTGCCCTGCTCGGCCGTCATGATGGCAGCCAGGTCGTCCTTGTTGGCCACCATCAGGTCGTACCAGCGGCGCAGGACGGCAGCGCGCTCCTTGGCGGTCTTCGAACGCCAGGCCGGCCACGCAGCGGCGGCCGCCTCGATGGCGGTTTTCGTCTCCGCCACCCCCAGTTGCGGCACCTCGGCGACCAGCGACCCATCGGCCGGGTTGGTGACGGGAAAGGTAGCGCCATCGGCAGCGGCTAC
>CALKKN010000153.1 GCA_937995275.1 uncultured Lysobacterales bacterium
GAGGAAAAACAGATCGCTGCGGGTGTTGGTGACGTACTGCAGCCCGGTGCCCGGAATCGCCTCCAGCGCCGGGGGGCCGTCGAGCAGCACCAGCACGGTTGGCTCGTAGCTGATGATCAGCGGCAGCGGCGGCGACTCGGGCTTGCGCGGCGGCATGGCGGCGGCCACCTCCGGCCACTCGGAGCCGACCTGCAGGGTCAGGAAGTCGCGCGGCAACTCGGTGGCGACCCACCAGTCCCCGCTGGCGAGCATGTTGTTGCGCAGCCAACTGCCGTCGTCCAGCAGGTACCAGGTCCCGCTGGTGCGGTCATGGAACACGGCCCAGTCCGTGTTAACCACGAACTCGAGTTCAGTACCCGCGATCTGCACCGCGGCCGGGGGGCCGTCGATCAGCATCAGCCGCGTGGGCTGCTCGGAGACGACGATGCGCGGCGGATCGAAATTCAGCCGCGCCTGAACTTCCGGCCCTTCCGCGGCAGCCACCGGAACGGTCGCCAGCGAGCCCCAGACGGCGGCAACGATCCAGGATGCACGAAGGAGTTTTCTGCCCATACTCGTAATTCGACGTCGTGTGCGCGGAGGAGGGGTACAGTAGCAGTTCAGTCCGAACCCGGCTACCCGTGCCACGCCCTGCCCGGGCGCTACTGCTCGCGCAGTGCCTCTGAGACCGGCTGCCGCGCGGCGCGCACGGCGGGAAACAGGCCGCCGAACAGGCCGATGATCAGCGCAAAGGCGACCCCCTGAACCAATAGCCTGGCCGATACGTCAAAGGCAAACGCCACCTGGCTGAAGCTCGACCAGTTCAGTGTCGCGGCGCGGTAACCGTCAAAAGCCGCCCAGGCCAGCAGGGCCCCGATGGCGCCGCCCACCACGGCCAGCAGCAGCGATTCGATCAACACCGAGACGATGACCGGACCGGAATGAAACCCCAGGGCCCGCAGCGTCGCGATCTCCTTGCCCCGCGCCGAGACAGCCGTATACATGGTGTTGAGCGCACCAAAGGTGGCTCCCAGGCCCATGATGACGGCGATCAGGGTGCCGAGGCCGGTTATCAGGTTATGCAGGATGGCTGATTGCTCGGCATAGTAGTCCGACTCGCGCATCGACTTCACGTTCAGGCGCGGATCGCTGGTCAGGGCGTCCTTGAACTCCCCGAACGCCTCCGGCGTCTCGAGTTTGGCATAGACCGCCTGGTAGGAGTTGCCGCGCTGATACGCCGGCTGCAGCACCAGCGCATCGACCCAGATTTCCGTTTCAGCCAGGCCGCCGCCGGCCTCGAAAATGCCCACCACGGGCCACTGCTTGTTGGCGACCGTGAGGCTGGATCCGATGTCCAGCCCTTCGAACTCGAGATTCGCCCCGATGCCGACCACGACCTCGTTGCGGCCCCACTCGAACATCCGGCCCTCGACCAGGCGGAAGTTGTCGCGGACCAGCGGCGCCTGGGGAGTCACGCCCCGGAGGGGCACGTTGGCGTCGGAGCCGGTGCTCTTTTTCTGCAGGTTGATGATGACGAACAACTCCGGCGAGGCCAGCGAACCGCCCTGGCCCCGCGCCAGGCCGGGCGCCTCCGCAATGATGCGTGCATCGTCGCCCACCACGAAACTCATCATCTCCGAGGTCGCCCCGCTGCGTAGCACGATTGCGTTCTCGGGCGACGAGGATTTCTCCATGGTCCTCAGGATGCCTTGCGCGATCGACAGCACGCTGACCATCACGGCCACCACCCCGGCGATACCGATAATGGCCGTCACGGACGACCCGATGCGCTGCGGCAGGCTCCGCAGGTTGAACAGCGCGATCGAGAGGATCTGCGAAAGCCAGTTGAACAGCCCGGCCATGCGCTACCTCCTCAGGGCGTCTGCTATCCGCAGGCGCCCGGCCTGGAGGGCCGGCAGAATGCCCGCCACGAAGGCCATCATCACGATCAGCAGCACGCCCACGAGCAGGTCCCGGTCAGGAATGTAGAACACCGGCAGCGAACCGCCGGTCGGGTCGCCCATTGACACCAGCAGCCAACCGAGAAACAGCCCGATCCCACCGCCGATGGCCGTCAGCAGGAAACATTCTCCAAGGACCAGTCCGAGCACACCGCCGTCGGTGAAACCCATCGCCTTGAGCACGGCCAGCTCGTTGGTGCGTTCCCGTACCGCGTACGCCATGGTGTTGCCGGCCACGATCAGGATCGTAAAAAAGACAGCTGCCACGATGGACGTGATGATCAGGCCCACGTCGCCGATCTGGTCGGCGAATCCCTGCAGGAACGCGCCCTCCGCCTCGGTCTTGGTTTCGTACTGGGAATTGGCGAACACCGCGTCCACGGCCGCGGCCATTTCCGCGGCGCGCTCCGGGTCGGCGATGCGCACCGTGTACCAGCCCACCAGCCCCTCGCCGAACTGGCGCGATTCGTCGAAAAAATCGTACCGGAACAGGAACATCGTCGTGTCCGTGCCCCGCTCGGCTCCGTCGTAGATGCCCACCAGGTCGAATTCCCAGGTGCTTTCGCCGCCCTTGCGGGGCCAGATCGTGGCATTGATCGGGATGCGGTCACCGACCTTCCAGCCGAATCGCTCGGCAATCTGGCGTCCGGCGATCGCGCCGCTGCGCGTGCTCAGCCAGGCTTTGCGCTCGGCGTCGCCGAGCAGGATCTCCGGATACATCGCCAGGTACTCTTCGGGATCGACCGGCATCTGCGGAAAGAAGTTGGTGGGTTTCTGGTAAACCCCCCCGAACCAGGTTTGATATACCGCGTCCACCACGCCCTCGACCTGTTCGATGCGCTTCTCATGAGCCACCGGCAGCAACTGGATGATCGAAACCTTGTGGCGGACGATCAGGCGGTCGAGCCCCGCCACGTCGATGCCCTGGCTGAAGCCCTGCCGGATAGCCCCGAGGTAGCCGAACAGCATGAACGCCACCAGGATCGACAGCATGGTCAGCACCGAACGCATCTTTTTGCGCTTCAGGTTGGTCCAGACCAGGTAGAAGAATTTCACGCCCGCGCCTCAGGCGACGAGATCTTCGGGTTCGGTCGTCAGCCGGCCCTTGTTCAGGTAGAGCGTGCGCGAAGCGCGGGCGGCGGCGTGGATGTCGTGGGTCACCATCACGATGGTTTTGCCCTGCTCCCGGTTGAGCTCCTGCAGCAGTTCGAGGACTTCATCGCCCGACTTGCGATCGAGGTCGCCGGTCGGCTCGTCGCACAACAGCAGCGTCGGGTCCGTGACGATCGCCCGCGCGATGCCGACCCGCTGCTGCTCGCCGCCGGACAGGGTGCGGGGATAATGGCCGGTGCGGTGGGACAGACCCACGATATCCAGCGCGATCGCGGCGCGTCTCCGGCGTTCCCCGCGGGAAAGGTGGGTGAGCAGCAGCGGCAGTTCGACGTTTTTCTGCGCGCTCAACATCGGCATCAGGTTGTAGAACTGGAACACCAGCCCGACGTGCCGGGCGCGCCATGCGGCCAGGCGGCGGTCCGACATCTGGTCGATGCGCTCGCCCCCGACTTCCACGGCTCCCTGGCTGGGCCGGTCCAGGCCGCCGATGAGATTCAGTAACGTGGACTTGCCCGACCCCGAGGGGCCCATCAGCGCCAGGAACTCCCCCTGCGGGATCTGCAGGTCGAGTCCGCCGAGAACATGGATTTCCTCGCTGCCCCGTTTGAAGACCTTGTCGACGTTGCTAACGCTGACCAGGTCCGGTCCGGTCGCTGGTACCTTCATGTTATTTTTCCCGCACAGCCATGCCGTCCGCCAGGTCCGGCGGCCCTTCGACCACCACCGATTCCCCCGGCGCCAGCCCGCTGGTAACCCGCACGGAGCCGCCCGGCCCCGGCTCCGTAGCCACCGCCCGGCGCTCCACCCTGCCCTCTTTGACGATCAGCAGGTAGTCGCGCCCCTGGTCGCGCCGGACTGCGGCAGCGGGCACCGACAACCCGGCGGCCCGCGGCGTGTCGGGCGCCTCGCCCGCGGCCTCCTGGAAGGCCACCTTAACACCCATGTCCGGCAGAATGCGGGGATCGAGTTCGTCGAAACCGACACGCACCTCCACGGTAGCCCGTTGACGGTCCGCGGTCGGGATGATGGCGATAACGTGACAGGGAATTCTCCAGTCCGGGTAGGCGTCCAGGGTCGCGGCCACCGCCTGTCCCGGCCCCACGCGGTTGATGTAGGCCTCGTTGACATCGATCTCGATCTCCAGCGAGGACATGTCGACGATCGTTCCGATACCCGTGCGGGTGAAGCCGCCGCCGGCGGACACCGGCGAAATCATTTCGCCCGGCTGAGCGTTTTTGGCCACGACGATCCCGGCGAAGGGCGCGCGAATGATGCTGTCTTCGAGCTGCTGACCGTAGATGTCCACCTGCCGCTCGGCGACCTCGATGTCGGCCTGCTTGCGCGCCAGCTGCGCCTCCAGGGACCTGGCCAGCGCCCGGGCGCGGTCCAGTTCCGCGTCGCTCGCGAGTTGTTTTTCGACCAGGCGTTCCGTCCGCTCCAGATTCAGCTGCGCCTCGGTCAGCAGGGCTTCCGTCTCTGCCGCACCCCGCTGCGCCGATACCCGCTGCGCTTCCGTCAGCGCCAGGGACGGACGGATGTTGGAGTCGTCGAGCCTGGCCAGCACCTGGCCCTCTTCGACTTCCATGCCTTCCTCGATCAGGACTTCGGTTACGCGACCGGTGAACTTGGAGGAAACGGTGGCCTGCCGGCGCGCCGTGACGTAACCCGATGCGTTCAGAACGGTACCCGAAGCGCCGGCGGTGTCGCCGCCTGCTGTTTCACGCACGACGGCCGTCCGTACCTCCACGGCACTCGCCGGCCAGAGGAAGTAGACCAGGGCCGCCACGATAGCGGCAGCCACGAGCACCCACAGCGCGTAGCGGGCGGTCCGGACGGGAGCGTGTTCCGGCCGCCGCTCAATCCGCAATTCGTCGAGAGATGGCCGGTTCAAGCGGGTAGCCTCAGACTCGGGTCTTCAGCAGCATCTCGAGCTTGCCGTCCGACAGCAGCAGCCCCCGCTCGAATGCAAAGCAGTTCAGCATCTCGTGCATTTCGATCTGCGAGTGGGGGTGATGACCCATCTGCGCTCCCAGTCGTTTGCGCAAACAGAACGTGCTGCGATCCTCGACGCCGTACCGGATGTTCTCCAGCCGAACGGCGAGATGATGGACACCGAAGCCATGAGCGCGGGTTCCGGTATGCAGCCACGGGCGCAGGGCCGAATTGAAGGCGCGCAGCGCCGGGTCGTCGAGGTAGCACAGGAAATCCCAGAACAGGCACAGGTCGATCTTGGTGCCGGCGGCAAAGCGCAGGTGTTCCTCGAAACCGTGCCGCAGCTCGGTCTCGGACAGGTCCTGCTGGTTCCTGACGAACGGCTCGCCGAACAGGTCGACGAAATGCAGGCGGCACTTGAACTGCGCGAAGAAGTCGACCGTCTCCGGCAAGGCCGTGCCGATTTCGAGCACGCTCAGGCGATGATTGACGTCGCGCAGCTGGAACAGGGACGCGAACAGCGTGCTCTGTTGGCGCGACAGGATGGGGCCGACCCGCGCGCGGCCCGGAACCGGCTCGAGATTTAGCGCCGCCTCGCTCAACCGCTCTTCAGCGTCAGCCCCGGCTCCTTCCTTGCGCCAGCAGCGTTATCGGGTTGCTGGGCCGCTGCTACGGTGGCGGGCTTCCTGGCAGCCACATCGCCACCGGCGGACTTGTCGGCAGTCGGCTTGACTTCGGCCACCGGAACCGGGGTCATGTCGATGCTGCCGCGGAAGAGCGAGCCGTCCTCCAGCTGCACGCGCGGTGCGACGATGTTGCCCAGCACCCGGCCGGATTTCATGATCATGACCTTCTCGGCGCCGCTGATGTCCCCCGTCACCTCCCC
>CALKKN010000154.1 GCA_937995275.1 uncultured Lysobacterales bacterium
CAGGTGCTGACCGCCGCGGTCAGCGTCTGGGTGGTGCTGCGCATCTACGGCACCGCGCCATTGCGCGACGCGCTGTCCGCGGGGCGGACCTGGGTGCTGCAGGGTTTCCGCAAGCTGGTGCTGGTCAATGGCTTCATCTTCGTCCGCACGATCTTCCTGATGACCGCGTTGGCGCTGATCATGCGGGTGGCCGCCGACCTCGGCACCGTGGAGATGGCGGCCAGCCACGTGGTCACGCAGTACATGCTGCTGATGGCGCTGGGCCTGGACGGCTTCGCGCACGCCTCCGAGGCGCTGGCCGGCGCCGCTTGGGGCCGCGGCGACCGGGCGCAGTTCCGGCGCTGGGTGTTCCAGACGGGCTACTGGTCGGTGTTCGCCAGCGTGTTCTACGCCCTGCTCTTCTGGCTGGCGGGCAACGCCATCACGGCGCTGCTGACCGACATCGAGGCGGTGCGTCTCGCGACGGGGGCGCTGATGCCGCTGGTGATCGCGGTGCCGCTGGTCTCGGTGTGGTGCTTCCTGTTCGACGGCGTCTACATCGGCGCCACCGCCGCCGCGGCCATGATGGTGACGATGGGCATCGCCTTCGCGCTGTACCTGCTCGTGCTGGACCCGATGACCGCCCGCTGGGGCCTGCACGGCCTGTGGAGCGCCGTGCTGGTATTCATGGCCGCCCGCGGTATTGGGCAGGCGCTTTGGTATCCGGCGCTGGAGCGGCGGATAGGGATTTAGGGGCGGCTCTTGTGGCATTGGCTGTAGGAGCGGCTTTAGCCGCGAATGGGTTCTTGTTCCAGCCAAAAGACTTCAATCGCGGCTAAAGCCGCTCCTACATCAAATCGATCGATTTACGCACATCATCAGAGGCGGCCGCATGCCATCCTCGCTGCATGGAACCGCATACATCACCCGGCCGGAAGGCTTTACGCAAAGGCCGCTGTTCACAGCCTAACGGCATGTACCTGGTGACCACGGTCACCAACCAGCGCATCCCCTGGTTCCAGGTGTTCGAGTTCGCCGCGATCATGTGCCGCTGTCTGCAGGGCAGGGACTGCCTGCTGGATGCAGCGAACCTCTGCTGGGTGGTGATGCCCGATCATGTGCATATGCTGTTGCAGCTTGACGAAGCAGTCCTGGTTGCAGTGGTCAGGCGCCTGAAGGCGCGCAGCGCGAAGCGTCTGAACCACGAAATCGGGCGGAAAGGCCGGTTCTGGGTACCATCTTTTCACGACCACAGACTGCGGAAAGAGGAAGATCTGAGGGCCGTGGCGCGCTACATCGTGGCCAATCCATTGCGTGCCGGGCTGGTCAGCCGCGTGGGGCATTACCCCTTCTGGAATGCCGTGTGGTTGTAGGGGCGGCTTCAGCCGCGAAAGGCTTTCTGATCCATCCGAAAGACGTCTATCGCGGCTAAAGCCGCTCCTACAGCCGCGCCACACCCACATCACGCTTCAATCGCCATAGGCTTGTGCTATGATTTCGGCCAGTTACAAGAGCCTCGAGGAAGTCCTGTGAAACGTCTCGCCCGATCGGTGTTACCGGCGCTGATTGCCGTCGCTCTCGGCGGCCCTGCCCTGGCCCAGGACGATTGCGCGGAACTGGAAGGCGTGCCGCCGGGCCTCTATACCACGACTGATGAAGGCCGCACCTACGTAAGCCAGGACGGCGAGACGCTGGAACTCGCTCATGGTGAGTCCGGCTTTGCCGACGAGAACGGGGTCCGCTGCATCAAGCGCCCGCCGGAGTTCCTCGACTGGCCGTGCTCGACACAGGCGGCACGCAGCCGGATGTTCAACACCTACACGATCGACGAGTTGACGTCGGAGAACCCGATGGCCGAGGTCGTGGAACGTTACTTCAAGATTCCCGAGGTCATCGCGCCGATCCCGAACTGGATCGACGGCGAGTTTCACGGCAACTTCGACTACAACGACATCATCCAGTTCTCCGCGCCGGATTACTGGTATTTCCCGGACCAGAACCGCCCGCTGCTCAGCGAAAAGCGCCCGCGATCGCTGCTGATCGCGCTATACGTGGGAACCAACCAAGTCGTGATCGACAACAACATGATCGACGCGCTGCGCAAGGAACTGGGCACCAACGAACTACCGGTCACCTTCGTCTTCAACGACTCCAACACGGTGCCGATCAGCTACTTCGGCTCGAACGTGAGCCTCGAGGAGGTGTTCAAGGCCTTTGTCGAGCGCCAGATCAAGGTGGCGGAGGTACCCATGTGGTGGCTGGGCGACTATCACCTGACGCCGACCATGGAGGAGTTCGAGAAGTTCTTCGAACTCCCGGCGCTGGAGGATATCAGCGCCGAGCGGCAACAGGTCCTGCGCGCCGATCTCGAAACGCACGGCTTCACGCGCAAATCCATCATCGTGTCGTTGTTCCTGGAGTCGACGGCGATGGCCGTGGATCAACCCGAACGCTTGCGCGTGGCGGCCTCGATGGGCTACGAGCGCATCCCCACCACGCTCAATTTCATCGAGCCGGATGTCATCTTGGCCCGCTGTGGCCCGGGTACACCGGTCGGTAGCGGCGGAGTCTCGGGTTCGACGACGCCCATCGGCGGCGCGACCGTGCCGCCAACGGCGCCGGTGGTGCCCCCGCCCGTCGAGCCCGGGGCGAGCGATTCCTGAGGTTTTTTTGTGGGGGCGGCCCCCAAAACAAAATTCAGAAAGCAAAAAGCCCCGACGAAAGCCGGGGCTTTGCTGTTCGAAGCGCTGGCTGTCGCGCTTGCGCAGAGCCGACGATCTCTATTCGAAAATCAGCTCGCCTGTCTCATCGCAGACCTGGTCGCCGCACAGCACCACCGAAAACTCGGTGCCGCGCACGCCCATGAGGGCGACCGGAGTGCGGACCTTGTAGTTCTCGGGATTGGACTTGGCCATGGCGCCGGTGATCACGCGGAGGCCGCCTGACACCAGGTTCAGGGTGGCCTCGTCGCTCTCGTTACCCGCGTACAGGTATTGCTCGATGATCAGGGCCGAGTCAGGACGCACGGTCACCTT
>CALKKN010000155.1 GCA_937995275.1 uncultured Lysobacterales bacterium
GTACCTCGAGGACTTCTACGGCGACATGAAGCGCTGGGCCTTTCCCTCGCAGCTGTTTTTCCTGGCCAGCAAATTCCGGGTCCACCAGGAGGCGGACCGGACGCCGGGGGTGGTGATCCAGGACCGCACGATCTTCGAGGACGCGGAGATCTTCGCCACCGCCCTGCACCAGATGCGCAAGATCGACCGGCGTGACTGGGAAACCTACTGGTCGTTCTACCAAACGATCCTGCGGGCCATTCAACCTCCCGACCTGATGATCTACCTGCGCTGTTCCATGCGCACGCTGCGCAAGCGGATACGCCTGCGCGGCCGGCCGATGGAGCAGGCTATCCCCCTGTCCTATCTCAAACGGCTGGAACGCCTGTACGAGGCCTGGATCGCCGACTACGACCTGGGCGAGGTGCTGATCCTCGATTCGGACCGGCTGGATTTCATCAGCGACCTCGTCGACCGCCAGGATGTGCGCAGCCGAATCGAGGCGCTGCTGCCGTCCGCGCTGAAGCGCAACCACGCGCGGCGGGCGGTCACGGCGCCGGGCGGGCGCTGACCGGATTTCGAGGATGTCGCCTTCGCGGTCGGGGAAGACACCGTAATCGGGATCCAACTCGACTGAGCCGCGAACCGCGGGCATATTTGCTAGACTCGGGCGCATTACCAGGGAGAAACTGCGTTCCGTGAGTGCCTACCTGACAGTCGAGGAACTGGACGGGTTGATGGAGATCAACCTCCGGCACGACTGGGTGTTCGCCAACCTCAGGGAATTGCAGGAGACGCTGGACGAGATCGAACCGGTTGCCCACCGGCTCGTCCGTTTTCAGTGCGGCGCCCTGCAGAACTTCGACCTGGCCGGGGCCTGGATCCTGTACGAGAGGTCCATGGATTTCGAGGAAATCGGCGTCAAAACCGAGTTCGAGAATTTCAGGGCCAGGCATTTCAAGTTCCTGCAGCACATCATCGACCTCGCCGCGCAGAAGGAATACATACCCGGCTTTTTCGATCCCAAACCCCATCACTACTGGCGCGACGGCATCCGCGGGATCGGCGCCAACACCATCGAGGCGGTGGATTCCGTGGGTTACATCGCCCGCGCGGTCCTGGACGGCATCAAGCGACCCTCCCGCCTGGTGATCGGCGAGACCATCCGCCAGGTCCATGCGACCGGCGCGGCGGCGATTCCGATCGTCTCCGTGATCTGCTTCCTGATGGGTGTCGTGCTGGCCTTCCAGAGCGCCCGGCAACTGGAGCAATTCGGCGCCAACATCTTCATGGTGGACCTCGTGGCCAACGCCATCCTGCGCGAACTGGGTGTATTGTTGGCCGCGATCATGGTGGCCGGCCGCTCGGGCTCGGCCTTTGCCGCGGCGCTCGGCACCATGAAGCTGACCGAGGAGGTCGACGCGCTGCGCGTAATGGGGCTGAACCCGAACCAGATCCTGATCATTCCCAGGGTGCTCGGCCTGGTCATCGCCCTGCCGCTGCTGACCGTGTTCGCCAATGCGGCCGGCCTGCTCGGCGGGGCCTTCATCGGCGCCACGGTACTGGACATCAACTGGTTCGCCTTCACCGAGCGGCTGGCGATCACCATCCAGGTCAACGACGTTCTGGTGGGCCTGAGCAAGGCGCCGGCCTTCGCTTTCCTGATCGCGGTCACGGGCACCCTGCGCGGCATGCAGGTCAAGGGCTCGGCCGAGGAGCTGGGGCGTCTGACCACCATGGCCGTGGTGCAGTCGATTTTCCTGATCATCGTCGCGGACGCGATCTTTACGGTCGTTTACTCCCGGATCGGATTCTGATGGACGAACAGCACCAACACGTCATCTCCATCCGCGGGCTGGTCAACCGCTTCGGGCGCCAGGTGGTGCACGACCACCTCGAGCTGGACGTGCGGCGCGACGAGATACTCGGGATCGTCGGCGGGTCGGGCGCCGGCAAATCGGTGCTGCTGCGCAGCATCCTGGGCCTGCACGGACCCAACGAGGGCGACATCAGCGTGCTGGACCACCCGATCCGGCACCACGAGCCCGGGCCGCACAAGAAGTGGGGTGTTCTGTTCCAGGGCGGGGCGCTGCTCTCCGGGCTGACGGTCCAGGAAAATGTCGAACTGCCGATCGCGCTGCACTCCGACTTGCCGGTGGAAACCCGCCGTGAACTCGCGGTACTGAAGATCTTCATGGTCGGGCTGGACCTGACGGCCGCGTCGAAATATCCCAATGAACTCTCGGGCGGCATGCGCAAGCGCGCCTCGCTGGCCCGGGCGCTGGCGCTGGAGCCCAAACTGCTGTTCCTGGACGAGCCGACTGCGGGCCTCGACCCGATATCGGCTACCGAATTCGACCAGCTCGTCAGCTTTCTCCACGCCAACCTGGACCTGACGATCGTCATGATCACGCACGACGTGGATTCGCTGTTCAGCCTGTGCGATCGTGTCGCGGTGCTGGTCAACAAGGGCATCATCGTCGATACTCTTGACGAACTCGTCAAACATCCGGATCCGTGGATACAGGAATACTTCGGTGATCCGCGCGCGGTCCGGGCGCGCGCCGCGGCGCGGCGCAGGTCGGCTTCGAGGAGGGGACCCGGGTAAAACATGTTCAAGGGCGACCGGAATTTT
This sequence comes from uncultured Lysobacterales bacterium, assembly GCA_937995275.1. Taxonomy (GTDB): domain Bacteria; phylum Pseudomonadota; class Gammaproteobacteria; order Xanthomonadales; family SZUA-36; genus CALKKN01. The sequence goes on from CALKKN010000155.1 coordinate 2,615, forward strand.
GCCGTCGGGCTGTTCGTCAGCATCGCTATCGCTGCGTTCGTGGCGTTCGTGATCTGGCTGACCGGCCGCACCGGTGTCGAGGAAATGACCCGGTATACCCTGTTGTTCGATCGCGATGTGAGCGGGCTGGCCGTGGGCGGCCCGGTCAAGTACATGGGCATGACCGTCGGCAGCGTCATCCACATGGACATCTACACCGACAATGGGAATCGCGTGCGCGTGGACATCGAGGTTCTCGAGACCACCCCGGTCGACGACCGCACCTACGCCAGCCTGGCGCTGCAGGGGATCACCGGCGTCGCAGTCGTGAACCTGGCAAGCGAAGACGACCAGGACACCGGCGAATCCGGCCGGGACAACTCGCAGGACGAACCGCTGCCCGGCGAGTATCCGCATATCCCGGTGCGCGACGTCGGGTTTGCCGCGATCATCTCCAGCGCGCCGAAAATCATGACCAAGCTCGACATCGCGCTGACGCACGCCGGCGAGCTGCTCGGTGAGGCCAACCAGGCCCGGATCGGCAACGCGCTGCAGAACGTCGAAGACCTGACCGCCTCGCTGGCCGGCAGCCGCGACACCCTGGCCGCCCTGCCGCAGGACCTGAGCGCGACGCTGGGCGAGATCCAGGCCACCGTCGGGCAGCTGCAGGAGGTCATCGGCGAACTGCGCCCGGACCTGTCGTCGACCATGGCCAACCTCGAGCGCAGCAGCGCCAACCTCGAGAGCCTGACGGCCCGCTTCGACCGGATGCTGGTCCGGCACGAGGACGACCTGGGCCGGTTCCTGGAGGAAGGTCTGGGCGAAGCGCCGGAACTGATGCGGGAAACCCGCCAGACATTGCGCGACCTCGAGAAGCTGGCGGCGGAATTGAGGGACGATCCCTCCCAGCTGGTGCATCGCCCCCCGGCCGAATCACTGGATATCGACCCCTGACATGAACATTCGAACCCTCAGACCCCTACTGCTGCTGGCGGCGCTGCCGGCCCTGCTGCTGCAGGCTTGCAGCGGCATCCTGACCAGCGAGCAGGCAGCCAAGCAGTACTACCTGCTGACGCCCTACCAGGCGGCCGCGCCGGTGCAGACGGCCGAGCCCAGGGTGAAAATCACTCTCACCGTAACTGCGATACCCGGGCTGGACACGGACCGCATCCAGGCGCTCGGTGCCGATGCCCGCCTGAACCGTTACAGCAACGCCCGTTGGCCGGACCATCTACCCGAGGTGCTCACCTCGGCGCTGAGCCGCTCCCTGGAAACTACGGGGCGTTACGACACGCGGGAATTCGCGGCCGCGAACGCGGATGACTGGAGCCTTCGACTGGAGGTGCGGCAGTTCTATGGGCTGCAGGACGTGGGCGGCGATACTCGTTCCGTGGCCGTCGAACTGGCCGGATCGCTGGTCTGCGCCGGTCGTGAGCAGCCGGTGCACCTGACGGCATCGAGCCCCGTCGCCGAACAGCGCCTGTCGGCCATCGTCGCGGCGCACCAGGCCGGCCTCGACAGCGTGACGCGGGACTTGCTGGATTTGCTGACGCGAAGCTGTGAAAGCTGACATAGCGCGTTCACCACGGCAGGGGGTACCCCTCCTGGTGCCAGAACGTCCCTGACTGATCGATCCCGAGCGTGTCCATGCGCTCGATCAGCCCTGCCGCGGCGTCCCGCACCGCGACACCCTGGCCGCCGGTCATGTCGGTCGCAACGTAGCCCGGATGCAGCAGGAACACGGTCACGCCCGCATCCGCCAGGTCCACGGCCAGGCTCTTGCCGGCGATATTGACGGCGGCCTTGGACATCCGGTAGCCGTAGTATCCGCCCGACGTGTTGTCATCGATGGAGCCCATGCGGCTGGTGATGATGAACACCCTGGCATTTTCAGCCAGTTTGTGGCGCAGCGCGGCCGTTACCCGCAGCGGGCCGATCGCATTGACCCGGAACTGCCGTTCGATGGATTCGAAGTCCAGCCGGTCCAGCGCGTCACGATCGAGGATTCCGGCGTTGTTTACGAGGCGGTCCAGCCGGCGGCCGCGCAGTGCAGACGCCAGGTCGTTGACCGAGTCGTCCGAGGTGACGTCCACCCCGTCGATCACCTCCACGCCCAGGGCATCGAGTTTCGGGCTGGACCGCCGGCAGGCGGCGATGACCTCTTCGTCGCGGGCGGCGTACTGCCTGGCCAGCTCGAGGCCAATGCCGCGGTTCGCACCGGTGATCAGAATGGTCTCCATGATGACTCCTTGCCGACTTCAGGGCGGATGATTGTCAGAAGCTGATTTATTCGGGGCCGGACGCGATGAAATCAAGCAATTCCTCGCCGCCGGCCACCTGTTCCCCGGCCTGGAAGTGGAACGCGCCGACCGTTCCGTCCGCCGGCGCGCAGATGCGGTGTTCCATCTTCATCGCTTCCAGAATCAGCAGCGGCTGATCGCGTTCGACGGCCTGACCGGGCTCGACCAGCAGTTTGACGACCACGCCGGGCATAGGCGCGGTGAAGGCGGCCGCATCCGCCAGTGCGTCGACGTCGCCGTAATCGGGCCGGGCCAGGGCGAACTGCATGGCGCCGCGTGGGCCGAACAGTGTGAACCGGTTGCCGCTGGAAACCACCACGGCACGTTGCCGGTGGCCGTCGATATCCGCATACAACGCGTTGCCGTCGAGTTCGCCGGCAGCCATGACGGACTTGTCGCCGACCGTGATGCGGAACCGCCGCCGGCCGCCGCGGCCGATCTCGGTCACCGGCACGTCGTACTCGACGCCGTTCAGGACAATGGCGCCGGTGTGGACGGCATCCTGATTGAGGCGCCAGGCGTTCGAGGTGTTCCAGGGCGAGCCGGGGTCCGTGGCGCCGGCCCGGTTGCGGGTCGCCTGCTCCATGCGCAGCAACAGGTACAGCGAGGCCAGGGGAAGGTCCTTGACGCGATCGTCCGCGGAGCGGTGAAACAGCAGTTCCTGGTGCCGGCCGATGAATCCGGTATCCAGTTCCGCTGCCATGAACGGCGGAGAGGTCGCCAGATTGTAGAGGAACGACAGGTTGGTCCGGACGCCGCTGATCCGGTATTCGGCCAGCGCGCCCGCCAACCGTGCCAGGGCCCGCTCGCGGCTTTCGTCCCAGGTGATCAGCTTGGCGATCATCGGATCGTAGTAGACACTGACCGCATCGCCCTGCAGCACGCCGGTGTCGACGCGCACGTGGTCGCTCTCGCGGGGCGCCTGCAGGTAGTCGAGCGTGCCCGTGGCCGGCAGGAAATCCCGGTCGGGATCTTCGGCATAAATCCGGGCCTCGAAAGCGTGACCGCGGACTTCGAGTTCGTCCTGCCGCCGCGGCAGCGGCTCGCCGGCGGCCACCCTGAGCTGCCATTCGACCAGGTCCTGACCGGTGATCATCTCGGTCACCGGATGCTCGACCTGCAGGCGCGTGTTCATCTCCATGAAGTAAAACGAGCCGCTCGGGTCGAGCAGGAACTCGACCGTTCCGGCGCCCTCGTATTCGATGGCCAGCGCCGCCTGCACGGCCGCCTGACCCATCCGCGCTCGCAGTTCGGGCGTCATACCGGGCGCGGGGGCTTCCTCAATGACCTTCTGGTGGCGCCGCTGCACCGAGCAATCGCGTTCGAACAGGTACACCGCGTTGCCGTGCCGGTCGCAGAACACCTGCACCTCCACGTGGCGCGGACGCTCGAGATACTTTTCGACCAGCATGGCGTCGTTTCCGAACGCGGCCGCGGCCTCGCGGCGGGCCGCCGCCAGGGCCTCGTCGAACCCGGCATCGTCGGACACCAGCCGCATGCCCTTGCCGCCGCCGCCGGCCACGGCCTTCAGCAGCACCGGGTAACCCAGCTCGACAGCCGCCTGCCGCAGGCGCTCGTCGGACTGGTCGGCCTCGTGGTAACCGGGCACCAACGGCACGCCGGCCTGGCCCATGATGGCCTTGGCGGCCGACTTCGACCCCATGGCTTCGATCGCGGCGGCCGGCGGGCCGATGAAGACGATCCCCTCCTCCACGCATGCTCCGGCAAATTCGGCATTCTCCGAAAGGAACCCATACCCCGGATGCACAGCTTCGGATCCGGTTCGCCGCGCGGCTTCGATGATCCGGTCCGCGCGCAGGTACGACTCGCGCGGCGGGGGCGCGCCGATGTGTATCGCCTCGTCCGCCATGGCGACATGCAGGGCGTCGCGATCCGCATCGGAATAGACCGCGACCGTGCCCACCCCGAGGCGGCGGGCGGTGCGGATCACGCGGCAGGCAATTTCGCCGCGGTTGGCCACCAGGATCTTGCGGAACACGCGCGCCTCCTACATCCGGAATACGCCGAAGCGTGTTTCGGGAATGGGCGCATTGAGCGCCGCCGAGATGGCGAGGCCAAGCACCTGGCGGGTATCGGCGGGGTCGATGACTCCGTCGTCCCACAGCCGCGCCGACGCGTAGTACGGGTGGCCCTGGAGTTCGTACTGGCCGAGGATGGGCTGCTTGAAGGCCCGCTCGTCGGCTTCCGGCCACTCCTCGCCGGATTTTTCCATCCGGTCCCGCTTGACCTGCGCCAGGACGTTGGCCGCCTGCTCACCGCCCATGACCGAGATCCGGGCATTGGGCCAGGTGAACAGGAATCGCGGTTCGTAGGCGCGGCCGCACATCCCGTAGTTGCCGGCGCCATACGAGTTGCCGATGATGACCGTGAATTTCGGAACCGCGACCGTCGACACCGCGGTGACCATCTTGGCGCCGTGTTTGGCGATGCCGTCCGCCTCGTACTGCTTGCCGACCATGAACCCGGTGATGTTCTGCAGGAACAGCAGCGGAATCCCGCGCTGCCCGCAGAGTTCGATGAAATGCGTTCCCTTGAGCGCCGATTCCCCGAACAGAATGCCGTTGTTGGCGACGACGCCGACCGGGTAACCGAATATGCGCGCAAAACCGCAGACCAGCGTGGTGCCGTAGCGGGCCTTGAACTCATCGAACACCGAGCCATCGACCAGGCGCGCGATGATCTCACGGACCTCGAACGGCTGCCGTGCGTCCCGCGGGACGATGCCGTAGATCTCGCGCGCGTCGTACAGCGGATCCACCGCCTCGGCGATCTCGAGCGTGGCCGGTTTGACGCGATTCAGCCGGCTCACCGCGCGCCGCGCGAGCTTCAGGGCATGGTGGTCGTTGTTGGCGAAATGATCGGCCACGCCGGATAACCGCGTATGGACGTCCGCCCCGCCCAGTTCCTCCGGCGTCACGACTTCGCCGGTGGCGGCGCGCACCAGCGGCGGGCCGCCCAGGAAAATCGTGCCCTGCTCCTTGACGATGATCGACTCGTCGGCCATGGCCGGCACGTAGGCCCCGCCGGCCGTGCACGAACCCATGACCACGGCGATCTGGGGTATGTTCCGCGCCGACAGGTTGGCCTGGTTGTGGAAGATGCGGCCGAAATGTTCGCGGTCGGGAAACACTTCGTCCTGCAGGGGCAGAAATGCGCCGCCCGAGTCCACCAGGTAGATGCAGGGCAGCCGGTTTTGCTCGGCGATGTCCTGCGCCCGCAGGTGCTTTTTGACCGTCAGCGGGTAGTACGTGCCGCCCTTGACCGTGGCGTCGTTGGCCACGATCACGCACTCCCGGCCGGCAACGCGGCCGATGCCGGTCACGATGCCGGCGGCCGGCACGTCTTTCTCGTAAACGCCGTGGGCGGCCAGTTGCGACAATTCGAGGAACGGCGAGCCGGGATCGAGCAGCGCATCGATGCGGTCCCGCACCAGGAGTTTGCCGCGCGAACGGTGCCGCTGTTGGTAGGCTTCACCGCCGCCGAGCCTTATCTTCGCGACCTGCGCGCGGAGATCGTCAACCAGGCCCTGCATGTGGGCCACGTTGTCGAGGAACTCCTGCGAGCGGCTGTTGATCCGGCTCTCTATCCTGCTCATGCCCGACTCCCTGGCGTCATCGCTCTGTGATTCAGTACGGCGCGGTTTCGGCAAACAGTTCGCGGCCGATCAGCATGCGCCGGATTTCCGAGGTGCCCGCGCCGATTTCGTAGAGCTTGGCGTCGCGCAGCAGGCGGCCGGCCGGATAGTCATTGATGTAGCCGTTGCCGCCCAGGCACTGGACTGCCTGCAGCGCCATTTGCGTGGCGCGCTCGGACGCGAAGAGGATCACCCCCGCCGCGTCTTTGCGGCTGTCGCGGCCCTGGTCGCAGGCGTCAGCGACGGC
>CALKKN010000156.1 GCA_937995275.1 uncultured Lysobacterales bacterium
CTCGCATACGGCATTCCGGGGCCGAAATCGATCTTCGTGCACGGCGTGCACCTCGAACCCGGCGAGTTGGACGTACTGCGGGAAACGGATTCCATCGCGGTGGTCAACCCGGAGTCCAACATGAACAACGCCGTGGGTACGGCGCCGGTGCTGGAGATGCTTGCCCGCGGCGTGAACCTGGGGCTGGGCACGGACGGGATGTCCTCGCAGATGATTGCCCAGGCGCGCGCCCTGTACCTGTCGCAGCGCGCCGCGCATGGCGACCCCACTGTGGCCTTCGCCGAGGCTTGCCAGGCCCTGCTGGAAGGCAACCGGCTAATTTGCAACCGCCTGTTTCCCGAGCCGCGCGGCATGCTTGCGCCGGGACAACTGGCGGATATCATGATTCCGGATTACGTGCCGTTCACGGCCCTGAACGCGGATACGTTTTACGGACACCTGCTGTTTGGACTCGTTGACGCGCCGGTTCGCACGACGATCGCGCGGGGCCGGGTCGTGGTCGAGGACGGACGCCTGCCGCACCTCGACGAAGACGCCATCCGGGCGCGCTGCACGGAAGGGGCCCGCAATCTCTGGGCAAGGATCGAATGATGGACCACTGGAAGCACTACCACGTACCGGAGACGCTCGAAGACGCCATCGCGCTGCTGGAACGGTACGGCGGCGGCGCGCGGGTGGTGGGCGGTGGCACCGACCTGCTGCTGGACATCGGCCAGGGCAGGGCGCCCGTGCCGGAGGCCATGGTCGACCCGACCCGCATCGCCGGCCTCGCCCGCATCGACCTCGAAGACGGCTTCATCGTGATCGGCTGCGGCGCGACCCACACCATGATCACCTGCAACCCCGACATCGTCCAACGCGGCACCTGCCTGGCCGAAAGCTGCGGCGTGATCGGCGGCCCGCAGGTGCGTAACGTGGCTACCCTGGCCGGCAACATCGCCCACGCCTTGCCCGCCGGCGACGGCACGGTCGGGCTCCTTGTACTGGATGGCGAAGTCGAGACCGCGGATGGGTCCGGGCGGCGCTGGATGCCGCTGACGGATGCCTTCCTCGGCCCGGGCAAAAGCGCGATCGACCATCGCCGCACGTTGCTGACCCGGATGCGCTTCCGCCCCACCGGCGACCGCGCCGGCTCGGCCTTTTTTCGCGTGATGCGGCCGCAAGGCGTGGCCCTGCCGATGATCGCGATGGCCGCGCGGCTGCAGCTCGACGGGGCCGGAACCATCGTTGCGGTCCGCGTGACGGTCGCGCCGGCCGGTCCCGTGCCCTGCCTGTCCGGGGCGGCCGCCGAGACGCTCTTGGGCGGTCCGGCCGGAGGGGAACGGTTCGCAGCTGCCGCGGAAGCCGCGCTCGACGGCCTGGCCCTGCGCGACAGCAAGTACCGGGCCAGCAGCGCCTACCGGCAGGAAATGGTGCGGACCCACTTGCCGAAGGTCCTGGCGGTGGCGGCCGAACGTGCCGCCGGCGGCCCAATCGTGCTTTGGGGAGAAGGGAAATGAGCCACCTGCGAATGACCGTGAACGGCCGGCCGGTCGAACTGGACGTGCCGGAATCCCGCTACCTGGCCGAGGTGCTGCGCGAAGACCTGCGGCTGACCGGCACCAAGATCGGCTGCAACGAGGCCGAGTGCGGCATCTGTACGGTGCTGGTCGACGGCACGCCGGTGAACAGCTGCGTCTACCCGGCGTTCAAGGCCCGGGGCGCAAGTATCGAAACCGTCGAGAACCTGTCCGCGGACGGCGTGCTGCACCCCCTGCAGCAGGCCTTCCTGGACCACGGCGCCGTGCAATGCGGCATCTGCACGCCGGGGTTGCTGATGACCGCCAAGGGCCTGCTGGACGAAAAAGCCGCGGCCGGGGTTGCCGTGACGGAAGCCGACGTCAGGGTCGCGCTGAAAGACACGTCCTGCCGCTGCACCGGTTACCGGAGCGTGGTGAGCGCGGTGCTGCAGGCTTCCGGGCAGGACGTGGAACCCTACATACCGGCAACGAAGGCCCCGGAACGCGAAGTCGGCCGGGCGCAGCCGAGCCCGGACGCAATGGCCAAGATTACCGGGCAGGCACGGTTCAGCGACGACTACCATTTTCCGGGCATGTTGCACGCCTGCACCCTGCGCGCCGGCGTCCCGCATGCCCGCATCGTTTCCATCGACGCCTCGGCGGCGCGCGCGCTGCCGGGCGTGCACGCGGTCCTGACCCACGAAGACGTGCCGGGCCGCAACCGCCACGGCCTGGTCACGGTCGACTGGCCGGTGCTGTGCGGTGACAAGGTGCGCTACGTCGGCGACGCGGTCGCCATCGTCGCCGCCGACGACCCCGAAACGGCCGAAGCCGCGCTGGAACGGATCGCGGTGGAATACGAGGAACTGCCCGCGGTCGCCTCCGCGATCGAAGCCTTCGAACCCGGCGCGCCGGTGGTTCACGAGGACTGGCCGGACGGCAACCTTCTGAAACACATCAAGGTCGCCAAGGGCGATATCGAAGCCGGTTTCGAAGAAGCCGACGTCATCGTCGACCGCACCTACCGCACGCCCACTGTCGAGCACCTGTTCCTGGAACCTGAATGCTCGGTCGGGGTGCCGGCCGGATACGATCCCTCGGTGTTCGGCGGCCATGCCGACCCGCTGGCGAAGCGGGGCGAAGAGGCGGTGCACGACAAGACAACGGTGTACGTCGGCAGCCAGATCCCCTACCAGGACCGTGAGCAGGTGGCCGCCGCGCTGGGCGTGGAGCCTGCGGACGTGCGCATCGTCGCGGCCCTGATGGGCGGCGGCTTCGGCGGCAAGGAAGACATCGCCGGACAGATCCACACCGCCCTGCTGGCCGAGGCTACCGGGCGGCCGGTGAAAATGCTCTATTCGCGGCAGGAAAGCATGCTGTTCCACCCCAAGCGCCACGCCACCGTGATCCGCATCCGCACCGGGGCCACGAAAGACGGCAAGCTGACCGCGGTGCAGAGCACGATCTACGGCGACGGTGGCGCCTACGCCAGCCTCAGCGAGAAAGTACTGACACGTGCGACCACGCACGCCTCCGGCCCTTACGACGTGCCGCACGTGAAGGTTGACTGCCTGGCGGCCTACACCAACAATGCGCCCAGCGGCGCCTTCCGCGGTTTCGGCGTTTCGCAGAGTTGCTTTGCGGTGGAAAGCAACATGGATATCCTGGCCGGCGAGCTGGGCATGGACCCGGTCGAACTGCGCCGCCGGAACGCGCTGGACGTGGGCGCGGTGACCAGTACCGGGCAGACCATGCGCGAGAGTGTCGGCCTGAACGAATGTATCGAGCGGGTCGACGCCGACATGCGCGCCGACGGGTTCCGCTGGTTCTGGGAGGAGGGGCGCAGCCGCTTCGCCTGGGGCCTGGCGGTGGGCTA
>CALKKN010000157.1 GCA_937995275.1 uncultured Lysobacterales bacterium
ACTCAGCAAATCGGACCTGCCGACGCTGATTGCCATCCACCATCCGCCGATGAAGACCGGCATCGGGTTCATCGACATGGTGGGCTCCCAGTGGTACGAGGGGCTGAGCGAAGTGCTGCAGCGCCATCCCCAGGTATTGAAGATCATCTGCGGGCATGGCCATATCGACCTGCAGGGGCGCCTCGGCAACGTTCCGGTGCAGATGATCGGCAGCACCGCGCACCAGCTGATCGCCGGTCGGGGTGACGACGTTGCGCCTTCGTTCGACAACGTGCGCGTGCCGCCGGTCTTGCACCAGTGGCTGGACGGCGATATCGTCAGCGGCTACTACCCGTGGCCCGATGGCGTGGACGCCGAGCGAATCGACAAATCCTCCAACATGGAATGGGAAGAGCTCAAGGACCGCATGCGGGGCGCCATGAAGCCCACGAGCTAGTTAGCCGGTGAAACTCCCGTTCCGGATTTCGGCCAGCGCGGGCACCCGGCGCTACCTCGCACGCGCCGCCCTCGGCCTGCTCACGACCGCCTTCGTCATCGGGCACGTCGCCGGCCGGTATTCCATCCCGTACATCGACCAGGTGGAGAACCTGCTCTACGACACCCGCGTGCGCCTGAGCGCGCCGGGCGGCGTCGACGACCGCATCGTCATCGTGGCCATCGACGAGGACTCGCTCGATCGCCTGGGACACTGGCCCTTCACGCGCGAGAAATTCGCGGTGGCGATGAACAACCTGTTCGCCTACGGCGCCGCGGTGGTGGCTTTCGACGTGCTGTTCGCCGAGCGTGACGAGGGCGCGGACGTCAAGATACTGCGGCAACTGGCCACCGAGGCCGGTGACGACGGCTTCGTGCGGCGGCTGAACGAACTGGAACCGATGATCGACCGCGACAACCTGTTCGCCGAGGCCCTGCAGTACGGGCCAACGGTCCTGGGCTACTACTTCGACACCAACCCGGAGACCGCCTTCATCACCGGCGAGTTGCCGTACCCGGCGTTCGACCTGCACGAATCCATGATGCAGTCGGTGTTCCTGCCCCGCGGCGCGGGCTTCAGCTCCAACCTGCCGGTGCTGATGAACTCGGCCTACAGCGCGGGTTTCATCAGCAACCCGCTGATCGACCGGGACGGCGTGGTGCGCCGCACGCCGCTGCTGCACGAGTACAACTTCTCGGTTTACGAGTCGCTGTCGCTGGCCACGGCCGCGACGTATCTCAACGACATCACGCTGCCGATCTTCGTGGACGCGTCCACCTGGATGGGCGACTACCCGCCGCTGGAAAGCCTGGAGCTGGCGGGGCGGCCGATCCCGATCGACCCGCAGGGCGCCGTGCTGGTGCCGTTCCGCGGGCCACGGGGCAGTTTCCCCTACGTCTCGTTCGCCGACGTCGTGGAGGCTGCGATCGAGGATCCGACGGTGCTGCAGGGGCGTATTGCGCTGGTCGGCGCCACGGCGCCCGGCATGGAGGACCTGCGTACCACGCCGTTCGGCTCGATCTACCCCGGGGTGGAGGTGCACGCCAACGTCATCGCCGGCCTGCTGGACAGCAATTTCCGCTGGGAACCCGCCTACACGGCGGCCGCCGAGATGATCACCGTGTTCGCGTTCGGGGTGTTCAGTGCGCTGGTGCTGCCGGTGCTGTCGCCATTACTCTCGACGCTGATCCTGCTGACCCTGGCCGCGGCGGCGCTGGGCGTCAATTACTACCTGTGGGAGGTCGAGCTGCACGTCTTGCCGCTGGCCATGACGCTGTACACGCTGTTCGCGATCTACACCATCAACATGCTGTTCGGCTACCTCTTCGAGGCGCGCAGCCGCTCGCACATGGACAGCCTGTTCGGCCAGTACGTGCCGCCCGACCTGGTCAAGGCCATGAGCCGCGACCCGGAGCATTACTCGCTGGCCAGTGAAAAGCGCGAGCTGTCGGTGCTTTTCACGGACATCCGCGGCTTCACGTCGATTTCCGAGGGGCTGGACGCCGGGGAACTGTCGGAACTGATGGACGAGTACCTGACGCCGATGACGCGCATCGTGCACGAGACCCAGGGCACCATCGACAAGTACATCGGCGACGCGGTCATGGCCTTCTGGGGCGCGCCGATCTTCCACCCGCACCATGCCGACCTGGCGGTAGGCGCCGGCCTGCGGATGTTGTCGGCGCTGGATGAGCTCAACGTCAGCTTCGCCAAGCGCGGCTGGCCGGAAGTGCGGATCGGCGTCGGCGTCAACACCGGCATGATGAGCGTCGGCAACATGGGCTCGCGCTTCCGCCGCGCCTACACGGTGCTGGGCGATGCCGTGAACCTGGGCTCGCGCCTCGAGGGCATCACCAAGATTTACGGCGTGGCCATGCTGGTCAGCGAAGCCACCGCGCACAGCGCGGGGCGGTACCACTACCGCGAGATCGACCGGGTCAGGGTAAAGGGCAAGGCCAAGCCGGTGACGATCTACGAGCCGCTGGGAATCGAGGAGGAGATGACGCGCGAGCAGCTCGAGCGCGAGCGTTCGTTCCAGCACTTCCTGTTCCTGTACCGCAGCCAGTCCTGGGACCAGGCCGAAGAGATGCTGCGGCGCTTCCTCGAGGAGGAACCCGATTGCTACCTCTACAAGCTGTACATGGACCGCATCGACCATTTCCGCGAAAATCCGCCCGAGCCCGACTGGGACGGCGTCTTCA
>CALKKN010000158.1 GCA_937995275.1 uncultured Lysobacterales bacterium
TGGATACGTCGTTCCGCATGGGCATGATGTGGTTCATCTTCTCGGAGGTGATGTTCTTCGCCTGCTTCTTCGGCGCCCTGTTCTACGCCCGCATGTTCGCCGTGCCGTGGCTGGGCGGCGAAGGCACCGGGGCCTCGACCAACGAACTGCTGTGGCAGGGTTACGAGGCGGTCTGGCCGACGGCCGGGCCGGACCAGGTTGGCCGCTCGTTACGGACCATTCCCGCGTTCGGAGTGCCCTTCATCAACACGTTGATCCTGCTGTCCTCCGGCGTAACGGTCACCCTGGCGCACCATGCGCTGAAGAAGGACCACCGGATGGGCCTCGTGCTGTGGCTGCTGGCCACGGTCGCGCTGGGCTTCCTGTTCGTGTTCCTGCAGGTCGATGAGTACAGGCACGCCTACCAGGAACTCGGGCTGACGCTGGGTTCGGGCATCTACGGATCGACGTTCTTCATGCTGACCGGCTTCCACGGCATGCACGTGACGCTGGGCGCCATCATGCTGGCGGTCATTGCGATCCGCTCCATGCGCGGCCACTTCAAGCCGGAGCACCACTTCGGCTTCGAAGCCGTCGCATGGTACTGGCATTTCGTGGATGTGGTCTGGCTGGGCCTGTTCCTGTTCGTGTACGTGTACTAGGCCCGGCAGCCTCGGCGGGGCGGGTTTTCAGGGACAAGCAAGCCCGCCGCCAGGCGGGCTTTGCGTTATTCGGGCGGGGCCTGCTGTTCGGGCACCTGCAGGCCGATCGGGCCGCTCTTGGTATCGATGTAACCCATCTCATGGGCCGCCCAGAGAACCAGGAACAGAATCAGCGACAGGGCGATGCGCCAGGTCAGGCGCTTGACCGTGCGGTCGCCCTCGCCATGGTCTTTCACCAGGAATATCAGCGCGGATCCCAGGCTGTAGAGGATGAGCAGCAAGCCGACGATGATCAGTATCTTGATAGCCATGACACGCTCGAAAAGCAGGACTGGTGACCACAATTATAGACAATCGACGTGCGCCCCACTGGAAGGAATATGCAATTCAGGCCGTCAATCACGCAGACCTTGATCCTGATCACTCTGGCTGCAGCGTTTTTGCGGCTCGGACTCTGGCAACTCGAGCGCAAGGCAGAAAAGGAACTGCTGTTCGAGCGCTTCGAGACTGCGCCGTCCATGGGATTGACCGAAGCGCTCGCAGACGGCGAGCAGTTCGCCCGGGTGTCCGCCCAAGGTCGCTATGACCCAGAGCGGCACCTGCTGCTCGACAACCAAGTCTGGCAGGGGCGGGCCGGGGTGAACGTGCTGACGCCGTTTCGAACGGATGATGGCGCGACCGTGCTGGTAAATCGCGGATGGCTGCCGCTCCCGCCTGACCGGAGCCGCCTACCCGAAGTGCCGACCGCCGGCGATGAATCCGAACTGACAGGCCGCCTGGCGCCGCCGCCCGCTGTCGGCCGGCAACTGGGCGCGGCGGACAAATTGGTCACTGACGAATGGCCACAGCTGGTTACCTATTTCGACCTTCCTGCCGTCGCGGGAGCGCTGGGGGAATCGCTGCCGCCGTGGATCGTATTGCTCGATCCCGGCGACCCCAACGGCTTCGAAGACCGGCAATGGGCGCCAGCGGCCATGACACCCGAGGTTCACGGCGGCTATGCCGTGCAGTGGCTGGCCTTGCTGCTGGCGACGATTGCGGCCTGGATCATCGTGGGGCTGCGCCGCGGCGAGCGATTGAGCCGGGGGCGGCGTGCGGCCGGCGACGGCGAACGGATGGGAGGCTAACAGAGGTGACTTCGAAACTGACTCCGCGCGTGGCGCTGATCCTGATAGCCGCCCTGTTCATCGTGCCGCTGGCGCTGGCCTGGATGATGTACAGCGGTGTCATCGATTACCGCCCGGGTTCAACCCGGAACCATGGGCGCCTGGTGGAGCCGCCGCAGCCCGTCGTGTGGTCGGACGCGCGCATCGACGGCCAGGCCCTCACCGAGGGCCAGAACCCGTTCGCCGGGCACTGGGTGTTGTTGCACGCGGTCCCGGACCCGTGCGACGAATCCTGCCGGGCGGCGGTCACGGACCTTCGCCAGGTCCATCGCGCCGCCGGGCGGGACCAGGCAAGGATTCAGGTGGCGCTGCTCCTGGCACGCTCCGATGCGGCTGCGGAAAACCGCCTGCGGGAAATTTACCCGGCATTTCGCCTGGTGAACGACACCGGGCGGCGGCTGTGGCCCACCCTGGACGCGATAGCCGCGCAGAGCGCGGCGCCGGGCGCGGCCGAGGGCGGGACGTTTCTGGTCGACCCACTGGGCAATATAATGATGGCCTATGAAGCCGGTTCTGATCCGAACGGCTTGAAAAAGGACCTCAAACGACTTCTGACCTGGTCGAAACTGGACAAGCAACAGTGAACTCCGCACTGCATCGACTGGCGCTTGCCGCCGCCCTGGTCGCGTTCATCGTCATCGTTCTGGGCGCCTATGTCCGCCTGTCGCATGCAGGCCTGGGTTGCCCGGACTGGCCCGGATGTTACGGGCAGCTCACCTGGCCGACCGAGGCCCACGAGGTGGTGGCGGCCAACGCGGCCTTCCCGGACCGGCCCGTGGAGACGGACAAGGCCTGGAAGGAGATGGCGCATCGCTACCTGGCGGGGACGCTCGTGCTGCTGGTGCTGGCCATCAACATCCTCGCCTGGCGGTCCCGCACTGTCCCGGCGGGTCTGCGCGGACTGGCCGCCGCCCTGCTCGGGCTCATCCTGTTCCAGGCTGCGCTGGGGATGTGGACCGTGACGCTCAAGCTGCTCCCCGTCGTGGTAATGGGCCACCTGCTGGGCGGGTTGGCTACGTTCGGCCTGTTGCTGTGGCTCTCCTGGCGCAGCAGCCGGATGAACACGGCCACCAGCGCGCGTATGCTGGCGCCCGTGCGAGGCACGATCCTGGCCGGGCTGGCCGTTCTGGTAATTCAGATCGCGCTCGGCGGCTGGACGAGTGCCAACTACGCGGCGCTGGCGTGCCCGGACCTGCCGGCCTGCCAGGGCCAGTGGTGGCCGGAAGCGAATTTTCCCGAAGGTTTTACGCTGTGGCGGGAAATCGGGGTGGACTACGAAGGCGGCGTACTGGACCTGCCTGCCCGGACCGCCATTCATCTGGCGCACCGCGCAGGCGCCGTGGTGGCGTTCGTGCTGCTGTCCCTGCTGGCGTTTCGCCTGGTGCCCGCGCCAGCCAATCGGCACGCGGGTGCGGTGTTGCTGTTTCTGTTGTTGGCACAGGTTACGCTGGGGGTGCTGAATGTCGCCCTGTTCCTGCCTCTGCCCAATGCCGTCGCCCACAACGGCGTCGCCGCGCTGCTGCTGGCCCAAATGCTCTGGCTGACCTATCGTTCCAGGCCGAGGCGAACTCCCGGGTATGTCTGAATCGGTGCTCTCGAACGCCGCCCGCTACCTCGAACTCTGCAAGCCGAAGGTGGTGGCGCTCATCGTGTTCACTGCCGTCGTGGGCATGTTTCTGGCTGTACCGGCGTGGCCACCGCTGAGCGCGTTGGTCGCGGGCACGCTGGGCATCGCGCTGGCGGCGTCGTCGGCAGCCGCAATCAATCACCTGCTGGATCAGCGCATCGATGCCGTGATGGCGCGTACACGCAACCGCCCCCTGCCCCGTGGCCAGCTGGGCGTGAATCAGGTACTGATATTCGCCGGGGTGCTGGGCCTGGCTTCAATGGTGCTGCTGGTCGTCTGGGTCAACACGCTGACCGCCGTGCTCACCTTTTTCTCGCTGATCGGCTACGCCATCGTCTACACCGTCTGGCTCAAGCGGGCGACGCCGCAGAATATCGTTATCGGCGGTGCGGCGGGCGCCGCGCCCCCGGTGCTGGGCTGGACGGCAGTGACCGGCGTCATCGACCACAATGCGCTGATCCTCTTCCTGATCATCTACGTCTGGACACCACCGCACTTCTGGGCGCTGGCCATCCATCGCCGCAGCGACTACGCGGCAGCCGACATCCCCATGCTGCCCGTCACGCACGGCGTCCATTTCACGCGCTGGCACATCCTCTTCTACACGATACTGCTGGTGCTCGTAACGACCATGCCGTTCCTGACGGGCATGAGCGGCCCGTTCTACCTGGCCGGCGTCACCGTGCTCAACGGGGGCTTCCTGTGGTACGCGCTGCGACTCCTGCGCGAGAACGACCCACGCCTGCCGATGCAGACCTTCGGCTATTCCATCGTTTACCTCATGGTGCTGTTCGGATTTCTGCTGGTCGACCACTACCTGCACATGTTCCTGACCCGGGCCGGTACGCAGGCGGTGGCTTTGGCCTTAAAATAGCGGGAGCGGCCGCGCCGCAGCGCACCTGCCGTCCCCGCGGAGCAATCAGACCATGAACCGAGATACAGCCTCAAATCCCACGGCTTCCCCTTTGTACGGGCTGGAAGAGCACGGCGAATTCATCATGCGGCATATCGGCCCGCGCGACGAGCAGGTGAGCCGCATGCTGGCGGAAATCGACCTGCAGTCACTCGATGAGCTGGTTGCCTGCACGATTCCGGATTCCATCCGCCTGGAGGAACCGCTGGACCTGCCCGAGGCGCAGACCGAAGGCGCCACACTGGCCCGCCTGCGCGACATCGCATCCCGCAACCGCGTTCTGCACAGCATGATCGGGATGGGTTACCACGAAACCACCCTCCCCACCGTGATTCAGCGGAACGTGCTCGAAAACCCGGGCTGGTACACCGCCTACACACCGTACCAGGCCGAGATTTCGCAGGGCCGCCTCGAAGCCCTGTTGAATTTCCAGCAGATGGTCAGCGATCTGACGGGGATGCCCATCGCCAACGCATCGTTGCTGGACGAAGCCACCGCGGCGGCCGAGGCCATGACCATGCTGCAGCGGGTCAACCGCAAATCGAAATCCAACCGGTTCCTGGTCGACGCCGGGTCCTTGCCCCAGACCATCGACGTGGTCGAGAACCGGGCGCGCTACTTCGACATCGACGTGGTGGTCGGCGATCCCGCTGAAGCCCTGCGCGACGGCGAGTATTTCGGGGTGCTGCTGCAGTACCCTGGCGTCGACGGCGGCCTGCGCGACTTCCGCGACACGATCGCCGCAGCGCATGAGGGCGGCGCGCTGGTGACGGTCGCGGCGGACCTGATGAGCCTGGTGCTGTTGACGCCCCCCGGCGAAATGGATGCGGACGCCGTGATCGGCTCCGCCCAGCGCTTCGGCGTGCCGATGGGATTCGGCGGGCCGCACGCCGCCTTCTTCGCGACCCGCGAGGCCTACAAGCGGGCCCTGCCCGGCCGCATCATCGGCGTCTCCAGGGACAGCGCGGGCCGCACTTCTCTGCGCATGGCCCTGCAGACGCGCGAGCAACACATCCGGCGCGACAAGGCGACCAGCAACATCTGCACCGCGCAGGCCCTGCTGGCAGTCATCAGCGGCATGTACGGCGTCTGGCACGGCCGCGAGCGGCTGAAGAAAATCGCCAACCGGATACACCGCCTGAGCGGCCTGCTCGCGCACGGCCTGGAGCAGTTGGGCTACCGCCCGGCGGCCGAGTACTGGTTCGACACCCTGTCCTACGATCTCGAACCGGCCGCCGCCAACGCCATCTACCAGCGCGCCCTGGATGCCGGCATCAACCTGCGCCGCATCGGTGAAGGCGGGCTGGGCATGAGCGTCAACGAAAAAACCAGCCGGTCACACATCGAAGCCCTGCTGTGCGCTTTCGCCGGTTCCGACGAGGCGCCCTCCATCGAGCGGCTCGATGGCGAACTCGGCGAGCAGTGGACGGCGATCCCGCCCGGCCTGAGGCGGCAGAGCGATTTCCTGCAGCACCCGGTGTTCTACAAGTACCACTCCGAAACCGAGATGCTGCGGTATCTCAAGCGGCTCGAGAACAAGGACCTTTCACTGGCACATGCCATGATTTCGCTCGGTTCCTGCACCATGAAGCTCAATGCCACGACCGAGATGATTCCGATCACGTGGCCCGAGTTCAGCGACGTCCATCCGTTTGCGCCGGCCGACCAGACCGCGGGCTATCGGCAATTGTTCGCAGAACTCGAGCAGATGCTGATCGCCTGCACCGGTTACGACGCGGTATCGCTCCAGCCCAACGCCGGCTCGCAGGGCGAATATGCCGGCCTGCTGGCCATCAAGGCCTACCACGAATCGCGTGGCGACGATCATCGCAACGTCTGTCTGATTCCCTCGTCGGCCCACGGCACCAACCCTGCGAGTGCGGCCATGGCGGGCATGAAAATCGTCGTGGTCAAGTGCGATCAGCAGGGCAACGTCGACCTGCAGGACCTGAAAACCCTGGCCGCGGAGCACACCGACCGGCTTGCCGCGCTGATGATCACCTACCCGTCCACCCACGGCGTGTTCGAAGAAGATATCCGCGAAATCTGCCAGGCCGTTCACGAGCACGGCGGACAGGTCTACCTGGACGGCGCCAACCTGAACGCCCTGGTCGGTGTTGCGGCGCCGGGCGAATTCGGGGCCGATGTTTCGCACCTCAACCTGCACAAGACCTTCTGCATTCCACATGGCGGCGGTGGACCCGGCGTGGGCCCGATCTGCGTGGGTAAACATCTCGAGCCCTTCCTCCCGGGGCATTCGATCATGGACACCGGCGGGCCGGGGGCACGCAATCGGGCGATCGCGTCAGCGCCCTGGGGCAGCGCCGGCATTCTGCCGATCTCCTGGGCCTACATCTCG
>CALKKN010000159.1 GCA_937995275.1 uncultured Lysobacterales bacterium
GGCGCTGAACATCCCGGGCACGTCGGTCCATATTTCCAGGGCGGCAGCCGACAGCCGGGCCGCGAGGTAAGCTGCCGATGTGTCCGAGCCGCCGCGGCCGAGCAGGCAGGTCGCGCCGTCCGGTCCGCCGGCGATAAACCCCTGAGTGATGTGCAACGGGCCCTCCCCGGCCAGCCTCTGCGCCAGCGCAGCATCGAATTCGATGCTGCACCGGGCGGACAGGACGTGGGCGCTTGTCGGGTCCGCCTGCAGCAGGCTGCGCGCATCCTGCCAGGCTGCAGCCAGGCCGCGGGCGACCAGCGCGTCACGGCCGATGCTGCTGGACAGCAGTTCACCGTGCGCCAGCAGATGCGCCCGCTGCCCGTCGGTCATCCTGGGGCCAGCGGCTTCGACCAGGCGCTGCAAGCTGTCCCGGTGGTGTTCGTAGTCGGCCGACGGCCGCAGGTCCAGGGCTCGGATCAGTTCTTCGTGCCTCGCGGCGAGTTCATCGCGAATGGCCGCTTTTTCGGGTTCTTCGACGCCGTCGGCGAGCCGGCCGAGCAGGTTGGTGACCCCGGCCAGCGCGGAGACGACGATCAGCACCCGCTGGCCGGCATCGATGTGACCCTGCGCCTGGGCGAAGATTGTGGCCCAACTCGGGCCCGAACTGACGCTGGTCCCGCCGAATTTCATGACCACCCAGCCACGGGCGATTTCCTGCTGCATTACGCTCCCTCCAAACGCAAACGGCCTCCGCTGGGGAGGCCGTTCTAATAGTTCAATGGTGCTGCGGACTCAGGCGGTAATTGACGCCCTCATCTTTCGTAGCGCGTTCGCTTCGAGCTGCCGGATACGTTCCGCCGATATCTCGTAGCGGTCCGCCAGTTCCTGCAAGGTCATCTTGTCGTCCTGCAGCCAGCGGCTGCGAATGATGTCCTGGCTGCGCTCATCCAGCTCGTCCAGGCCGGCGTACAACAGGCTGTTGTTGTGTTCCGTCAGGTTTTCGGCCTCGTAGTCCGACTCGGGGTTGCCCGTGTTGCTCTCGAGGTAAGCCACCGGCGCCACGTAGGGTATATCGTCATCGGCATTCGGCGGCAGGTCGAAACCGACGTCCTGCCCCGACAGCCGGGACTCCATCTCAAGCACCACCTCGGGCTTGACGCCGAGGTCCCGGGCCACCGCGTGAACCTCTTTGTGACTCAGCCAGCCCAGCCGCTTTTTCGACTTGCGGAGGTTGAAGAACAGCTTGCGCTGCGCCTTGGTCGTCGCGACCTTGACGATGCGCCAGTTACGCAGGATGAATTCGTGCATCTCGGCACGAATCCAGTGCACCGCGAAGGAAACCAGCCGCACCCCGTGCTCGGGGTCGAAGCGCTTGACTGCTTTCATCAGGCCGATGTTGCCTTCCTGGATCAGGTCCCCGAGCGCCAGGCCATAACCCGTGTAGCCCTTGGCCACGTGTACGACGAAGCGCAGGTGAGCGAGCACCATCCGCCGGGCGGCTTCGAGTTCGCCGTCCTCGCGGTAGCGCCGCGCCAGGTCCCGCTCTTCTTCCAGCGTCAGCACGGGGATCTTGTTGACTTCCTGGATGTAGGAATCCAGGCTTCCCGTGCCGGCGGGAACCAGCAAGTGGCTTGGAACCAGATCTTTACTCATACACAATCCTCCGGGGCAACGCATTAGTTTAGCATATTTTGATGGGTGTAAAACTCCGCGGGGGCCGATCAGCCCCTGCCTTCCGCCCGGCCAAACACAGTGCCGCCAAATGATTCAACTCCGGGATTAGACAGGCCTGGATTCAATAGGTTCCGTGACGTTGAATCTAATAAAATCAGTCACTTACACTCCACAATCCGGCCAGACTGCGCCTAGCGGTCGACGCCGGTTCCGTCCAGGCGGAATCGCCGGAAATAGCGTTGCACGGCCAGCCAGGCGCCCAGCAGCCCCAGCAGGGCACCCGAGACCACGACCAGCAGCACTTCGGGACCACCCAGCCCACTGATTTCGAACGTGTTGCCGTAGGCGTCGAGCAGCCGCCCCAGCGGCCGGGCCAGGTACCACATGCAGGCGCTGAGCAGCACCAGCGCCAACAGGGCGCCCAGTATTCCGTACCAGAATCCGGAATACAAAAACGGCTGACGGATAAAGCCGTTGCTGGCGCCAACGAGTTGCAGGACCTGGATTTCTTCCACGCGGCTGGCCACGTCGAGCCGTATGGTGTTGGCCACTACCACAACCACGGCCAGCGAAAACAGCACGCTGAGCACGGTGACGACAGCGTCACCCAGTGCCAGCAAACCGGCGAGGCGCTGCAACCACTTGAAATCGGCCTGCACGAGTTCGACGCCTTCCTGTTCCCCGATCCAGTCGCTGAGGGGCCCGACGACGGATTCGATGTCTTCGCCGGGCGACGGCTGCGGCGTAACCTCAAGCACCCACGGCAACGGATTCTCGTCGAACAGGGTCAACGCCTCACCAAAGCCTGACGCCCTTCGGAACACCTCCATGCCCTGCTCGGGGGATATGGCCGCCACGGCAACACCGTGCCGGCTCGCGATTCGGTCCGACAGATCATGGACTTGGTCCGCTTCGACCCCGGGCTGCATAAAAACGGAAATCGTCCCCCAATCCTGATGCTGAAGATCCAGGGCACGGAGGTTCTTGACGGTTACATAGAGCCCCAGCGGCAGCAGCATCGCGATACCCAGCACCAGCATCGTCAGCAGGGTGCCGAGCCGGTGGCTGTAAAGAGTGCCGAGGCTCGAGAAAAAGCTGTAAAGCTGGCGGCGTCCCCAGGCCCGCACCCGGCTTCGCAGCCCACCCGTGCTCACGGGCGGGCACCGCGAATTTCGGCCCCGGAAATATCGTCCACGAGGCGGCCGCGCGAAAGCACCAGCACCCGCTGGCCCATGGAGCGGATCAGGGGCAGGTCGTGACTGGCGATCAGCACCGTCACGCCTTGCGCGTTCAATTGGCGAAACAGGTTGAACAGGTCCTGTGACAGTTCGGGGTCGAGATTTCCGGTGGGCTCATCCGCCAGCAGGATGGGCGGCATGCCCACGATCGCCCGCGCTATGCCAACCCGCTGCTGCTCGCCGCCGGACAGGGTCAGCGGCCCGGACCGCTCCTTGCTGAGCAAACCGACCTTGTCGAGTGCAGCCCGCACCCGCTTGCGAATGTCCGGATACCGCATGCCGGCGATCATCAGCGGCAGGGACACATTGTCGAACACGGTCCTTTCGCTGAGCAGCTTGTGGTCCTGGAAAATCATGCCGATGCCGCGGCGCACGTGCGGAGCCTTGCGGGAAGAGGTCTTGCCCAGATTTCTGCCATTCACGATGACCTGGCCGCGGCTGGCCCGCTCCAGCATCAGGATCAGTCGCAAAAGCGTGCTTTTGCCCGCCCCCGAATGCCCGGTCAGAAACGCCATCTCGCCGTCCGGGATCTCGAAGCTGACGTCCTGGAGCGCAGCGATCCCGCCAGGGTAGCGCTTACTGACGCGTTCGAACCTGATCATTCCTGAAGATGCTAAGCGATTCGCCCACCTAGCTGCCAGCCGGACGCTTGCCGCGCCGGCGGCGCCGGCGGCGCGGCCGGTCTGCGGCCGTGTCCGAACCGCCCCTGGGCGCACGCCGGCCCGAGCCGCCCCGGGGGGGGCGGCCGCGTCGTTCGCGCCGGGGCGCCGGCGGCGCCTTGACGAGTTCGGGCAGAGTTTCCTCCCCGACCGGCATCATCGGGATGGAATAGCCGATGTAGTCCTCGATTTCGGGCAGATGGAAGGCGTAGTTCTCACAGGCAAAGCTGATCGCCTCACCCCTCGCGCCCAGCCGCGCCGTGCGGCCGATGCGATGCACGTAGTCCTCTGCATCCTGGGGCAGGTCGAAATTGATGACGTGGGTCACATCCGGAATGTGCAGGCCACGCGCAGCCACGTCGGTCGCCACCAGGACGGGAATCTCGCCGTCGTGGAAGCTTTTCAGCAATGTCTGCCGCCGTTTCTGGGGTACCCGCCCGGACATCGCCGCGGCATGAATACCGTTGGCATTGAGGGACCGCTCCACCCGATCCGTAGCATTCCGCGTGTTGGCGAAGACCATGATGCGTCCATCCTCGATGCCGCGCAGGATTTTCACCAGCAGCGGCAATTTTTCCGGATTGGCCGGGTAGTACACGGACTGCGCGACGTTGTCGGCGGTCACCTGGTCGGTCTCCACCTGCAGCAAATCGGGTTCGTTCATATGCTCGTAAGCCAGTTCGAGCACCCGCTGGCCTAGCGTGGCCGAGAACATCAGGCTCTGCCGTTCGTCCCGCGGCGGCAAACGCCGCAGGACGTAGCGGATATCCTTGATGAAGCCGAGGTCGAACATGCGGTCGGCCTCGTCCAGCACCATGACCTCGATGTGCCTGAGGTTGAACACGCGCTGCTTGAAGTAATCGATAATGCGGCCCGGTGTCCCGATCAAAACGTCCACACCCGCTTCCAGAGCCTTGCGCTGCTTCTCGTAGTCCACCCCGCCGTACGCGAGCCCGAAGTTCAGGTCCGTGTGGCCGCCCAGCAGCAGGGCGTCCTTGTGGATCTGGAGGGCGAGTTCACGGGTCGGCGCCAGCACCAGCGAACGCGGATGGCGGCGCGCTTCGTCGCCCGGGTCGGACAGCAGGCGCTGAAGTATGACGAGCAGGAAAGCTGCCGTCTTGCCGGTCCCGGTCTGGGCCTGGCCGGCGACGTCCCTGCCCGCCAGGGCCGGGGGCAACGTCAGAGCCTGGATCGGCGTGCAATACGTGAATCCGGCATTACTTACTCCGGCCTGGACGGCCGGCAACAGGTCGAGCGAAGAGAAAGCGATATCCGTCAGGGGTTTGCTTGCATTGTTTTCGGGCATTTGCAGGTCACATGTGATGAACCGGTCTTGTGCACCGGGTGCTGGTCATTGATTCGTTTTGGTTTCGAGCAGCCGACGACTTGAAATTTGCGGCCTGCGCCTTGAAATCGTTGATCAGTTCAGTTGAAATGAAGGCCCGACTCCAGTTCGCGCCTATTCCGGCGGATTGTTCCTGTAGAGGGCCCTTGGACACACCATCTTAACCGCGCCGCTGTGCATGTTCCAGTTCGGAACTCGGCGGGCCATTTGGAGAAAAGAAGTGAGTGAGAAGATTACACACGTGACCGACACCAGTTTCGACCAGGAAGTGCTGAGCGCAGAGGGTCCGGTCCTGGTCGACTATTGGGCGGAATGGTGCGGCCCCTGCAAGATGATCGCACCCATCATCGACGAAATCGCCGAAGAGTACGGCGACCGTCTGAAAGTCACCAAGATGGACATCGACAGCAACATGATGACTCCGCAGCAGTACAGCATCCGGGGCATCCCCACGCTGATGATTTTCCGGGACGGCAAGGTGCAGGCCACCAAGGTCGGCGCGCTGACCAAGGGCCAATTGAAGGCGTTCGTCGAAGAAGTGGTCTGAACATCGAATCAGTCAACCACCTGACGCCCCTGGGCCGGCGGCCCCCCGTTTGCCCGGAACAACTGGACGCTGCCGGGCATTCGTGTTAATTTTGTCCAATCCGTTGCCGGGCACCCAGCCCGGCTCAACGACTTTCCCAGTTTTTGCCGGCTTTATTTCAGACCAGATAACCGGCCATGCTTTGAATTTAAGGATGATCCCGCGGCCGAGGGGCCGCGTACCACGGACCGAATGCACAGCCCCGGCCGCGACCGGGATCAGTTCCTCGTTTCGATAACCAACACAAATCCGCTGTTTCAGCCTCAGTCACAAGTCTCAAACCAGAGCTTTTCCATGAATCTAACCGACCTCAAGCAGAAACCGATTTCAGAATTGCTGGAAATCGCCAATGAAATGGGCCTGGAGGGCGTCGCCCGCTCCCGCAAACAGGACGTCATCTTCGGCATCCTCAAAGCACACGCGAAGAATGGCGAGAGCATATTCGGCGATGGGGTGCTGGAGATCCTGCAGGACGGTTTCGGCTTCCTGCGCGCGGCCGGCAGTTCGTACCTGGCCGGACCCGACGACATCTACGTGTCGCCCAGCCAGATCCGGCGCTTCGCCCTGCGCACCGGCGACATGCTGTCCGGCAAGATCCGCCCGCCGAAAGACAGCGAGCGCTATTTTGCGCTGCTGAAGGTCCAGGAGATCAACTACGAGTCCCCCGACGCGGCCAAGCGCAAAATTCTGTTCGAAAACCTGACGCCGGAATTTCCCACGGAGCAGTTTGTCCTCGAGCGCGGAAGCGGCAGCACCGAGGACATCACGGCGCGCATCATCGACCTGGTTTCGCCAATCGGCAAAGGTCAGCGCGGCCTGGTGGTTTCCCCGCCGAAAGCCGGCAAAACCATCATGCTGCAGAACATTGCGACCAGCATCCGTGCCAACTATCCCGAAAGCAAGATGATCATCCTGCTGATCGACGAACGCCCCGAAGAGGTGACCGAAATGCAGCGCTCAGTCGATGCCGAGGTGATCTCGAGCACTTTCGACGAGCCCGCTTCGCGGCACGTGCAGGTGGCCGAAATGGTCATCGAGCGCGCCAAGCGCCTGGTCGAACACAAGCACGATGCGGTGATCCTGCTGGATTCCATTACCCGGTTGGCACGCGCCTACAACACTGTTGCGCCTTCCTCGGGCAAAGTTCTTACCGGCGGCGTCGACGCCAACGCCCTGCAGCGCCCGAAGCGCTTCTTCGGCGCCGCGCGCAACATGACGGAAGGCGGCTCGCTGACCATCATCGCAACGGCGCTGGTCGAGACCGGCTCGAAGATGGACGAGGTCATCTACGAGGAATTCAAGGGCACCGGCAACATGGAGATTCACCTGAACCGCCGTATTGCCGAGCGCCGCACCTATCCGGCCATCGACATCAACCGCTCCGGCACGCGCCGCGAGGAACTGATGATCGGCCAGGTCCAGCTGCAGAAGATGTGGATCCTCCGCAAGCTGCTTCACCCGATGGACGAGGCGCAGGCGATCGAATTCATGCTGGACAAGATGAAGGCGACCAAGACCAACGCCGAGTTCTTCAACTTCATGAAGCGCTGAGCGACTCATCGCTCATCCACTGGCCCGCGAAGTCGCCGGCGCTCGCCTGCCCGGGCGAGACCCCAACCCCGAAGGTCCGTACGGACACCAAGCGGCGTCTGCCTGCGTGTCCCATGGAGTCCTGCTCTCCCCCAAATGAGCTAGAATCGGCCGGTACATCTTGTGACAGGACAAGCGTGATCGCCATGATGGGTACCCGAGGCGGTGCATGAACACGAACCGCTCCTGGAACGCGGTCGCCCGCGGCCTGCACTGGCTGATGGCCGTGCTGATCCTGCTGCAGGGACTGGTTGGCTGGATCGCCCAGGAGATGGAGCGCTCCCCGGCACGCGTGGATGCAATGACTTTTCACAAGTCGCTGGGCCTCACGTTGCTGCTCCTCCTGCTGCTGCGCCTGGCTTGGCGCTGGACACATCCCGTGCCGCCCCCGCCCGGAGGCAGCAGCACCCGGGAAATCCGCCTGGCCCGGTTGACGCACTTCGCACTCTACCTGCTGGTGGGCGCCATTGCCCTGTCGGGCTGGGTAGCGGCCTCGGCCTACGTGGTCCCCTGGAAATTGTGGTGGCTGATGCGCATGCCGCGCATCGTTGCGCCGGACAAGGCCACCTACGATCTCGCGTCCGGCGTTCACGACGCCCTGGTGGCCGTTTTCCTGGCCATACTGGCGGTGCACGTCGCGGCAGCCCTGTGGCACCATTTCGTCAAGCACGACCGCGTGCTGATCGCCATGTGGCGAGGTGAACGCTGATGTCCGCATACCTGCACTGCCTGTCCGCCCTCCTGATCATCGCCGCAGCCCCTGTTGTCGCCGCGGACGCGCACTGGCAAAGCAGCATCGAGAGCAGCGAGCTCGGCTTTTCCGCCTGGTACGAGGGCGAGGAAATCCCCGGTCGTTTTTCCCGCTTCGGCGTTA
This sequence comes from uncultured Lysobacterales bacterium, assembly GCA_937995275.1. Taxonomy (GTDB): domain Bacteria; phylum Pseudomonadota; class Gammaproteobacteria; order Xanthomonadales; family SZUA-36; genus CALKKN01. The sequence continues at coordinate 7,949 of CALKKN010000159.1, forward strand.
CGGTGACCACCGATGCCGCGACCGGCGAACCCGTCGCACTCACGGTCGACATCGACGTGGCTTCCGCCGACATGAACGACGATGAAGTCAATCAGGAACTGGCCGAATCCGAATGGTTCGATACCGCAAACTTTCCCGCCGCGCGTTTCGTCGCCGAAAATATCCGGCCGGCCGCAACCGGCTACCTCGCCGCCGGGCGGCTGCGGATCAAGGACGTGGAGCGGTCCCTGGAAGTGCCCTTCGCCTGGCGGCCCGATGGCGACCGCACCGCACTGAGCGGTTCGGTCGACCTCTCGCGGCTGGCCTGGGAGATCGGCATTGGCGAGTGGTCCTCGGACGCAAGTCTGGCCGACCGGGTGCGGGTGAGGTTCGAGGTCGAACTGTTTGCGGTCCCGTGATGTGAAACGAGCCGCGCGCCTCGTTACCTGGCTGTTGCCCCTGCTGATATGGGGTTGTCAGCCGCAGCCGGCCGAACAGGCCGCTCCTGAACCGGCCGCTGCACCGGGCACGCCCGCCTGGCCGGACTACGACCACACTGTTCCTGCAGCTCCCGGGCAGCGCGCCTACCGGCTGGAACCGGCCGGCAGCCGGCTGGACGTCGTGGTGCGGCGAGAAGGCCCGCTGGCGCGTTTTGGACACGATCACGTCGTTTCGGCGCAGGGCCTGGAGGGTTTCGTCGTTGAGCCCGAGGTT
>CALKKN010000160.1 GCA_937995275.1 uncultured Lysobacterales bacterium
TCTTCGCTGAGCTTGCGCGCCGCCGATGCCAGCGCCGCTTCCAGCGCACCGAAAATTACATCCTTGCTGACGCCCTTCTCGTTCGAAACGGCGTCCACAACCAGCAGGATCTCTTTGCTCATCGTGCTTCTTCTCTCTTCATAAACAGGCTGTCGTAATCGGGAACCAGCCGGGCCTTCGCGATGTTGCCCATGTCCAGTTCCACTTCTTCACCATCCTGGTCCAGCTGCACCTTGCCATCCCTCGTCCCGAGGATCGGGCCCTCCAACTTGCGCCGGCCCTGCAGCGGGGCAAACAGCGAAACCTGGGCGATTTCACCGCGGAATCGCTCGAACTGCTCCAGCGTGAACAGCGGCCGGTCCAGTCCGGGCGACGAAACTTCCAGGTTGTAACGGCCGGGAATCGGATCCTCGACGTCCAGCAGTGCCGCCACCTCGCGGGAGATCTTCTCGCAATCTTCCACGGCGATCCCCCCCGGCTGGTCGATATAAAGCACCAGCACCGGGTTCTTGGGATTGCTGCTGTGCTCCAGGCCGACGAACTCGTAGCCCAGGTCCTCGACCAGCGGCTGCAGCAGATTTGTCAATTTGACCGAACCCAACCTGATCTCCGTAACCGTCCCGCGCACCGCTGCGCACGGGCACAAAAAAAGGGCACCCTGGCCCCACCTCGTCATCCGCTTCAACAAAAAGGCCCCTGCTGGGGCCTTTTTTCCTAAAACGTGGTAGCGGGGGCAGGATTCGAACCTGCGACCTTCGGGTTATGAGCCCGACGAGCTGCCAGACTGCTCCACCCCGCATCAGCAGGTGGGGAATGATAAAGACTCCCCGACGCTATTACAAGGGCGCACCGCGACCCAAGTGACCTGTATCTGGTGCCCCCGAGGGCGGATTTCAAGCGGCGACGCCGCCCTCAGGCGCCAAAGCTCGACATGCAGTAGGCGATCAGCGAACTGGAGAATATCCCCAGGCCGAGCATCATCACGCCGTTCAGTGAGATTACGGCGCGGAAATCGACCGGGGCCTCGATCCTGGCTTCCGTTACGGGTTCGTCGAAATACATCAACTTGACGACACGAATGTAGTAGAAGGCGCCGATCACGGAGAATACCACGGCGACGATCGCCAGCCACATGAGGCCGGCGTCCAGCGCCGCCTTGATCACCAGCCACTTGGCGAAAAAGCCGACAAACACCGGAACTCCGGCCATGGAGAACATCACCATGGCCATGATCGCCGCATACCAGCCGTCCCGCTGGTTGAGCCCCTTGAAGTCGTCCAACTGCTCGGCCTCGACGCCGCGCGCGGACAGCAGGATCACCATGCCGAAAGCCGCGGCCGACATCAGGGAATAAACGATTACGTAGTACATGCCGGCACCGAAACCCTCGGGGGTGCCGGGCAGCAGGCCCAGCAGCACGAAGCCCATGTGCGAGATGGTCGAATAGGCCAGCATGCGCTTGATGTTGGTCTGCGCGATGGCCGCCAGGTTGCCGAGCACGATGGACAGTGCCGCCAGCACCGCCAGCATCTGCGACCAGTCGTCCTGCAGGTTGCCGAGCCCGGTGTGCAGCAGGCGGATCGCCATCGCGAATGCGGCCAATTTGGGCACCGATGAGATGAACAGGGTCGTCGCGACGGGCGCTCCCTGGTAGACATCCGGTATCCACATGTGAAACGGCACCACGCCGAGTTTGAACGCCAGGCCGACGACGAGGAAAACGAGTCCGAAGACCAGCAGGGTGTCGTCGCTGCCGGATTGCTGAACGGCCTCGGCCACCTGGAGCAGGTCGACGGAGCCGGTGGCCCCGTAGATCATCGACATGCCGTACAACAGCATCCCTGAAGCCATGGAGCCGAGCACGAAGTACTTCATCGCCGCCTCCGACCCGCGCGGCGAATCGCGATCGAAGGCGACCAGCGCGTAGGACGACAGCGAGATGAGTTCGAGGCCGAGGTACACCGTGACCAGGCTGTTGGCGGATATCAGCAGCATCACCCCCAGCAGCGCGAACAGCGAAAGCGTGTAGAAATCCGCCCGGAACATGCGGAATTCCCGCAGGCAGTGTTTCGCATACACGTACACCATCGCCAGCACGATGTAGCTGAACAGCTTGAGCACGTCCCCCATCTCATCGCGGATGAAGGAGCCGCTGAAGGCCAGCGCAGAGCGCGCGCCGTCGGCCAGGTAGTCGTCGCGCTGCGTGATGATGGCGGCGAAAACCAGCGTGATCAGCGCGAGCATGTGGATGATGCCGCGCCGCTCCTCGCGCAGGAACAGGTCAACGACCAGGATCACGCAGGCCATGACCAGGACCAGTAACTCGGGGGCGGCCAGCAGCATGTTCGTATTGGACGTCATCTCAGCCTCCAGCCAGCGCCATTTTTTGCTGCACGTGCTGCAGCAGGTGATCCACCGAGGTATGCATCAGGTTGACCAGCGGCTCGGGCCACAGGCCGACCAGCAGCACGGCGGCGGCAATCGTGCCCAGCACGAAACCTTCCCGGGCGCCGATGTCCTCGAGCATGCCGACCTCGTTGTTCGCGACCGCGCCGAAAATGACCCGCTTGACCAGCCACAGGCTGTAGGCAGCCCCCAGGATCAGGGTCAGGCCGGCCAGGAAGGCGTACCAGAAATTCGCCTGGAATGCGGCCAGGATCACCATGAATTCACCGACAAAGCCACTGGTCCCCGGCAGCCCGGAGTTAGCCATGAAAAACAGCACAGCCAGCGCCGCGAACCAGGGCATGGTATTGGCCACCCCGCCGTAATCCGCAATCATCCTGCTGTGCACGCGGTCGTACAGCACACCGACGCACAGGAACAGGGCGCCGGAAACAAAACCGTGCGAAATCATCTGCACCATCGCGCCCTCGACACCCAGCGCGGCCCCGCGCCCCCCCTCGGAATTCCGGAAGATGGCGAACGCCAGGAACATGCCCAGCGTCACGAAGCCCATGTGCGAGATCGACGAGTAGGCGATGAGTTTCTTCATGTCCTTCTGGACCAGCGCCACGAAGCCGATGTAGACCACCGCGATCAACGACAGCGTGATGATCAGCCAGTCCAGCGCCGCGGAAGC
>CALKKN010000161.1 GCA_937995275.1 uncultured Lysobacterales bacterium
ACCACGCGCGCCATTATCACCCGGGCCGCTACTCGGATTCCTGCATACTGGCCGAGATGGATCGGCTGGAGAGCGACGGGCAGCTTTGAAGCGCAGAGCCGGTCCGGTCCAACCGGGTATCCAGGCCCCCGACGGCGCCCGTTGCACTGCGAGGGGTAAAACGGTGAAAACGCCGGGCAAAAAAAGACGCGGACCGAAGTCCGCGTCGCATGGTTGACCTGAAAATCAAGCGGCTACCAGCGGAATTCACCCCGCAGGTACCAGGAACCGCCGTCGTAACCCATCGGCGTGCGGCGCGGCCAGGGCAATCCGTTGGAAACACGCGTTTCGACCCGGTTGGGGTAGGTGTCGAACACGTTGTTGGCCCCCGCCGTAAGCAGCCAACTGTCGTTGATCTCGTAGGTTGCCGCCACGTCCCAGATGGTCTCCGCGCCCACCGGCTCGCGGTCGTTACGCTCGTCGATGGTTTCGTCGTAGTAGTTGGCGCGCACCACGAAGGTCCACTGGTTCCAATGGTGAATGGCCGAGATATTGATGCGGTTTTCAGGCAGGTTGTTTTCGATATTGAAGATGGCGCCCTCGGTGACGGGCGGAATACCGTTCACCGGGTTCTGGCTCCTGACATCGGTTTCGTTCCAATTCCAGGCAAAGCCGAAGGTTGTATCCGAACCGTTGTCCCACAGTGCAACGTACTGCGCGACCAGATCGATGCCCTGTGTCCTCGTGTTCAGGCCGTTGGTGTAGAAAGAGACTGAGGAAAACAGTGGATGATCGACGGGAATGTTGAAGGTCTTGACGATCCGGTCGTCGACGTCGATCCGGTAATAGTCCAGCGTGAGCGTCAGCCGGTTCAGCGGGTTGGCCGCAAAGCCGATGCTGATGTTGGTGGACTCTTCCGCATCCAGCGCCTTGCCGCCTAGGGACACCGCCAGATCGCTGGTCGGCAGCACGGTGCCCTCCTGGGTCTGCGTGCCCGAAGAGGTGTCAAACGTGGTGACGATGGTCTGCAGGTTCGACTGGCCCGGCGTTGGCGCGCGGAAACCGGAAGATATGGCACCGCGCAGTGTGAAGGTGTCCGATACGTTCCAGCGGCCGGCCAGCTTGTAGTTGTCGGTGGATCCGAAGTCCGAAAAATCCTCGAAGCGGGCGGCGAACTGCAGCAGGAAATCATCGGTGATGTCCCATTCCAGGTCACCGTAGATCGCCCAGTTGTCGCGGCTGAAGGAACCGGCGACGCTGGTCGGCGTGCCGGACATGCCGTTGGCTCCGATGGCCGGTTCGACGTAGTGCTCGCCGGTTTCCGGATTGATCAGCGAACTGACGCCCGTCCAGGGGCCGGCCGCCCATGATTCGAACTGTCCCTCTTTCAGCTTGTACGTTTCCTCGCGCCACTCGAAGCCGAATGCCAGGTTCAGATCGTTTCTGAGCGGCATCGAGAAGTCCGCGTTGAAGTTGATGTCCTCTTCCTCCAGCGGCGTGGTCTTGAAGACCTGCGGGGATTCGGGGCCGAAGCTCGGATTGAGGGTGTTCCACAGCGTGTAGTCGATCTCGTTGTTGCCGTAGTTCAGGCTCACGTCCCACAGCATGCCGTTGGTGAACTCGCCCCTGAAGCCGCCGATGAGGCTGAAATCCGTGATATCGCCTTCCAGGTAGGGCGTGAAGCCGCCGGGGAACTGGTCGCACCAGCAGAAATTGCCTTCGGACGGGTCATCGGGATTGATCGGCAGCGGCGTCAGCACACCGGCCCTGTCCGGCGCCCGGTAGAAGAAGCGATACACGTGCTCGGTCTCGGCATAGTTACCGAAGAAGTAGAATTCGGTGCTCTCGTTGATGTCGATACCTGCATTCCAGGCCGTTCGCACACCGGTGTTTTCGGGCCGCCCCCAGGTCTGGGCCAGCGTATCGCCCGGGTAGGGGCTGTCGGTGCCGACATTGGGTATGCCCGCATCGATCGCGGCCTGCGCGGCGGCCGGCTGGAATCCCCGGATCAACTGCTCATTGTCCACGATTTCGAAACTGAAGTTGAAGAATCCATTGCTGGTCAACGGCAACCCGATGTTGCCGGACACCCGCCACGACTCCTCACCCTCGTAGTACTGGCCATACTGGCCCTGGACCCGTCCACCTTCGCTCGAATCCTGCAGGATGAAGTTGATCACGCCGGCGATCGCGTCCGAGCCGTACTGGGCCGCGGCGCCGTCCCGCAGGACCTCGACACTCTTGAACGCGGTACTCGGCAGCGGTCCGATGTCTGAAGCGTGTGCTCCGGCGCTCATGGCGGCGCCGAAAATCTGGATCAGCGAAGAGCGGTGGCGGCGCTTGGAGTTGACGAGTACCAGGACCTCGTCGGGCGGCAACCCGCGCAAGGACGTCGATCTGACAAAGGAACTGCCGTCGCCGGTCAGCGGTGTCGCGGTGTAGGAGGGAACGGTATTCTTGAGCAGCTCAGTCGCATCCCCGACACCGTCCTGCTCCAGTTCCAGCCCGGTGAAAGAATCGACCGGCACGGTGGAATCCGTGGCCGTCCGCGCCGTGCGCCGCGTGCCGGTGATGACCACTTCCTCCAGCGCCATTTCGTCGTCCCCGCCATCCCCGGTCTGGTCCTGGGCCAACACCGCAGTGGCGCCGAAAAGAGTGCAGAAAATTATGAACATCGCGTTGAAGAACGCCTTCGATTGTGTCGTCATGGACTCTCCTCCCGTCTGATTTTGTTGTGTTTACTCTTTTTTAACATCAGTTAATATGCGTCAAATTGGAGGCGCTGTCCAATCGGCCACCTCGGCACAAGGCCGCTCGGGTAGGCTGCGGTTCCGTCGGATTCCCTGGCCCGTGCAGGTGATCCAGATCCTTTGCATGCGATTGAGAATTATTATTAGGAGCCGGAGGCGCAAGAAGGGAAGCGAGACTCCTTTTTACGTCGGAGGGCCGTCGCGCGTGCAAGAAAGCAAGCGAGACCGCTAATTGGAGAAGGCAAGGTGCTAACATGATCCCAATGACAAAAGTGTCTTGCTGGCGAGCATAATCATTAAAAAGATCGCAATCCTCTTCACAGGCTTGTTTTATTGCCAGCCGGCTGCGGCGATCGAAGTGCTCGTATCGCAATTCAGTGTCGATTTCTACCGCCTTTATTTCGAAATTCACCTCACGCATCTACCCCCGGACGGGGTGGGTTTCAATCTATACGCTGAAAGCGCCTGCGCCATACTCCCACCGAGCCATGAACGGTTCCGCTTCACGTTCAATGCGGATGGCGGGCCGGTCATCGAAGATCCCGAAGTCACCACCACCGGAACGCCTGCTCTGGACCGGTGAGCCGACAGCTTGACGGATCACCTGTCCCTGGAGCAGATCGATTTCGGAAATTGGATCATCAACGGGAACATTCCCAATGGTTCACAGCCGTTTCATCCAGGGGACAGCCTCTGCATCCGGATCGGCCTTCCGGGGGCCGGGCATATCTATTCCGGCTTGCCGATTACGGCTACGCCGGAGGCCACCATTCACCTGCAGAAGTCTTCGACGACCCAGTTCGTCACGCAAGTGGGCCAGGTCGTTCCCTACTCGTACCGGGTCGAAAATACCAGCTCTGTGATCGTCCATGATGTCGCTCTTGACGACGACAATGTGGATGAGCCCCCGTTCTGCGAATTCGAAGGGGGCGACGAACTGGCGCCCGAGGGCCAGCCCCGCTCTGTAGTGTTTTGCACCGCCGAACACGATCACCATGGTGGAGAGATCGGCTTCATCTCACCACGACATCGCCATCCGGGCGGACGGTAAACCGCTGATCGCCCTCATGCGGTCCGTGGTCAGGCAGGGCCAATGGCTATCAGCCTCTCAGCCGCCGGATTGGAAGCCGCCTAAACTTCCTGTTTACCGCCTTCGTGCCGCCGATACTGATAGGCGTAGTAAACCACCGGTATGACGACCAGCGTGAGCAGGGTCGACACCAGGATGCCGAAAATCAGGCTGACCGCCAGCCCGCTGAAGATCGGATCGTCGAGGATGAAGAAGGCGCCGGCCATCGCTGCCACGCCGGTCAGGGCGATCGGGCGCGCGCGCACCGCGCCGGCATTCACGACCGCGTCGGCCAGCGGGACCCCTCGCTCGACCTCCTGGCGGATGAAGTCCACCAGCAGAATCGAGTTCCGGACGATGATCCCGGCCAGGGCGATCATGCCGATCATCGAGGTCGCGGTGAACTGACGGCCGAGCAGCGCATGCCCGGGCAGAATGCCGATCAGCGTCAGCGGGATCGGGGCCATGATGATCAGGGGGACGCTGTAGGAGCGGAACTGGGCGACCACCAGCAGGTAGATCAGGACCAGGCCCACCACATAGGCCAGACCCATGTCGCGGAAGGTCTCGTAGGTCACCTGCCATTCGCCGTCCCACTTGAGGCCGGGTTCCCACGGGTCCGCAGGTTGCCGGATCAGGAACTGGCGGATGCCGCCCTCGGGCTCGGCGGGGTCCGGCAGGGCCGCAGCGATCGCCGCCATGCCGTACAGCGGGCTGTCCAGCCGGCCGCTGAGATCGCCCGTCACCAGCACCATCGGCAGCAGGTCCTTGTGGTAGATGGCCTGATCGCGCGAAGTCATCGTGAACCGGACGACCTCCGCGAGCGGGACCAGGCTGCCCGTTGAGCTGCGCACCCGCAGGCCGGCAATCGCGTCCGGATCGGCCTTGGCGGCCTCGTCCAGTTCGAGCCGGATCGGCACCGGGCGTCTACTCGCCTCGTCGTGCAGGTAGGACGCGTCCTCGCCCCCCATGGCGGTGGCGATGGCCGCGACGATGCTGGATTGCGATACCCCCAGGCGGGCCGCCCGCGCGCGATCCACCGAGATCAGCAACCGGGGCTGGGGCGCTTCCAACGTGTCGTCCACGTCGACGATGTCGTCGGTTTGCTCGAACACCGCGCGGACCTGCCGCGCGGTCGCCTCGCGCTGCTCGGGCGTGGCGCCGTAAACCTCGGCCACCAGGGGCGCGATGACCGGCGGCCCCGGCGGCACCTCGACAATCTTCACGTTGGCGCCGTATCGCGCGCCGATCGCCTGCAGCGGCTCCCGCACCGCCATGGCGATCTCGTGACTCTGGCGGTCGCGCCGCGCCCGGTCGACCAGGTTGGCCTGGATGTCCCCCTGGTGGGGCTCGGAACGCAGGTAATATTGCCGCACCAGGCCATTGAAGTTTATGGGCGCCGAGGTGCCGGCATAGGTCTGGAAGTTCACCACTTCGGGAACAGCCGTCAATTCCCGGGCCAATTCGTCGAGCACGCGCTGGGTCTGCTCGACCGGCGTGCCCTCCGGCATGTCGACCACCACCTGGAACTCCGACTTGTTGTCGAAAGGCAGCATCTTGAGCACCACCCACTGCACGCCGACGAGCGCAACCGAGATGCTGATCAGGGCCAGCACGACGCCGAGCATCGCCAGTCGCCGGCGGCGGCCGGCACGCCCACCCAGGAACGGCCGCAGGTGCCTGTCGAACACGCCGTAGAGGAACGTGTAAAGCCGGTCGGTCTGCTCCCCGCCATGCGCTTCGGCCGAGTGCGCCTGGTTTCTGAACGCCCGGTAGAACAACCAGGGCGTGAATATGAACGCCACGCCCAGCGAGATCAGCATGCCCATGCTGGCGTTGATCGGAATCGGCGCCATGTAGGGGCCCATCAGGCCCGTGACGAAGGCCATCGGCAGCAGGGCCGCAATCACCGTGAACGTCGCCAGGATGGTCGGGCCGCCAACCTCCTCGACGGCCAGGGGTATCGACCGGAGCAGCGGCAGGTTGCTGATGTGCATGTGCCGATGCGCGTTTTCAACCACGACAATGGCGTCGTCCACCAGGATGCCGATGGAAAAAATCAGCGCGAACAGCGACACGCGGTTCAACGTGAACCCCCAGGCCCAGGACGCGAACAGCGTAATCGCCAGCGTGATCACCACCGCGGCGCCCACGACAACGGCCTCGCGCCGGCCCAGGGCCAGCCCGACCAGGACGATTACCGACAGCGTGGCGAACACCAGCTTCTTGATCAGCGTCTTCGCCTTGTCGTCCGCCGTTTTGCCATAGTTCCGCGTGATGGTCGCGTGCATCCCGTCCGGGACCAGCGCCCCCTGCAACTGCTCGAAGCGCGCGATGACCGCGTCGGCAACGTCGACGGCATTGGTGCCCGGCTTCTTGGCCACGGCCATCGTGACGGCCGGGTGCTGCGTCCCGGAAGGCAGCCCCAGGTGACTTTCGGGCCCCAGCCCGAAACTGGCGCGCTGCTGGGGCAGGTCGGGTCCGAGCGAGACCGTCGCCACATCGCGCAGGAACACCGGCCGCCCCTCGCGGGCGCCGACCACCAGGTCCGCGACCTCATCGGGCTCGCCGAGAAACGTGCCGGCCTGGACCAGGATATCCTCGTTATCCGCGGCGAACGAACCCGCATCGGCCGAGGCGTTGGCGCTGGACAGGGCCTGCCGCAGCTGCTGCAGGTCGATGTCATAACCCGCCAGGCGATCGGGGTCGAGCCGCACGCTCACCACCCGGTCGGGGCCGCCGATCGTATAGATGTCGCGCGTCCCCGGAACCCGCTGCAGCTCGGTCTCCATGACGTGGGCGACGCGTCGCAGTTCATGGGCGCCGACCTCCGGATCCTCGCTCCAGAGGGTGCCGGTCACGATCGGCACGTCATCGATGCCGCGCGGCTTGATCAGCGCCGGCAGCACGCCGATGCCCGACGGCATCCAGTCGCGGTTGGAATAGACCGCGTTGTACAGGCGCACGATGGCCTCGTCGCGCGGCTCGCCGACTTCGAACTGCACGGTCAGGATGCTGTCACCGGGCCGCGATACGGAGTAGATGTGCTCGACCCCGTCGATTTCCGAGAGGATGCGCTCCATCGGCGTGCTCACCAGCTGCTCCACCTCGGAAGCCGAGGCGCCGGGATAGGGAATGAACACGTTGGCGAAGGTGACATCGATCTGGGGCTCCTCCTCGCGCGGCGTAACGGCGATGGCGAAAAACCCCAGCAGCAGCCCGACCACCATCAGCAGCGGCGTGATTTCGGTCTGCAGGAACCGGGCGGCCAGCCTGCCGGAAATGCCCAGCTTGTCCTCGCTGCGCGAGATGTGCTCGCTCATGTCAGGTCACCGTTCAGGAACGCGAGGCCGCCAGCGCCTGCCGGGCCGCCTTCGGGTCCGTCACGACCCGCTCGCCGGCCTCCAGCCCGGCCAGTATGGCTACCTGACCGTCCGCCTGCGGCCTGCCCAGGCGAACCTGCCGCAGGCGCGGAACGCCGTCCTCGCCAAGCACGTAGACGGCGGTCAGCTCACTGCGTTGCACGACGGCCGACGATGGAACCAGCAGCGCCTTCTCCTCACCCGCGTGGAAGCGGACCTTGACCCACATACCCGGGTAGATGCCGTGCTGTCCCTCGGACAGGCGGAGCCTCACGCGGAACGTGTGGGTCGACGGGTCGGCATAGGGAAAGACCCGGATCTCCACGGCGGCCAGCTCGCGGCCGTCGGGCAAGTCGATCCAGGCTTCTCCACGGGACCGCAACCCGGCGATATCCGACTGCGGCACGTCGACGACGACCCGCAGGTGCTCGAGCGAAAGCCCCGTCATCAGCGGTGTGCCGACGGTCGCCATCTCGCCCACCTCCACGTGCCGTTCGACCACGATACCGCTGTACGGCGCGCGCACGATGGTGTTCTCGTAACGCTCGCGGGCCGCGATCAACGCACCCTCGGCCGCTTCCACCCTGGCCTCCGCGGTCTGCAGGTCCGCGGTGCTGCGGTCCATGTCGGCCTTGGAAACGCGGGCCTGGCCGTAAAGCTGCTGAATGCGGCCGTGGTTGGAGCGGGCTTCCCCGCGCCGGGCCTCGGCTTCCTGCGCGGCGGCCTCGGCCTGCTTCAGATCCGCCACGGCGGCCAGGTCCCGGAAGCGAACGATGACGTCGCCGCGCTCGACGTAATCGTCCACGTCGAACGGCACCTCCTCGATACGGGCGGACACCTGCGCCGAGACGGTGGACCGGCGTTCGGCCTCGACGATGCCATCGTAACTGCGTTCATGAACGACCGCGGAGCGCTCGGCGACCACGGCCGGTAATTCGGCGGCGACCGACGACAGCGCAACCGCCGCCGCAATCACAGCACACAACGCGGTGGCCGCGCGGCGTCGCGTCTCTGCGGCCCGGTGCGGACCGGCGGCACGGAAATTCGTGTTCATGGCCATACCTGACTTGAAATATCAGTATATTCTAATATAAAGAGCATTATATTAGAAGTGGCTACTATAATCCGCTATCAGCGAGGAACCGCCGCCGACCGCGATCCCGGTTTCGGGCTCGGGCCATGGGGAACCGGAGATTCTCCCGCCGTTGAAAGAATACTTGCCGGCAGGCGTTCTCGTTTACCATGGACCACTTGAAAGTAGCGGCGATTCCAATTCAGTGGCCACCGCCGATGGTGTGCCGTCCCGCAGCGCGACGGTCTCGGGCACAGGGCCTGCGGGGGTCCTCGATGGCCTTTTTCATGCTGGCGTGCCTGTCGTTGTCGCCCTGCGGCTGGGCGATTGACACGGCGGTAGGTCACCCGACCTTCCTGTCGCCCCACGCCTCGCCGATCCGCGTCGCGAATGGCCGGATTTATGTCGTCAACACGCCGGCCGACACCCTGGACGTGATCGATGCGCTCTCACTCGACCTCCTGGCCCGCGTCAACGTCGGCATCGACCCCGTAGGTGCTGCCGTTCGCCCCGACGGCAAAGAGGTCTGGGTCTCCAACCACGTCTCCGATTCGGTCAGCGTGATCGACACGGACCCTTCCAGCCCGACGTATCTGCAGGTCATCGCCACGATCCAGGATCTCGACCCGGTTACCGGAGCGACCCGGTTCGACGAACCCGTGGGGATTGCGTTCGCCGGCAATGAAAAGGGCTACGTGGCGCTGTCATCGGAGAATGAGGTAGCCGTGATCGACGTCGCCACCCGTAGGCTGATCAGGAAGATCGACATCCCGGCCCAGGATCCCCGGACGATCGCTGTCCACGACGGCCGGCTGTTCGTCATCCCGTTCGAATCGAACAACCAGACGCAGATCTCCGGCTGCACCGGGGAACTCGACGGCGACTTGTGCACCTTCGATGCGGTGGAGCACGTGATCGAGAACAACAACGTCCTCTCGCAATTTGCGGTCGTGGATATCGTGAAACACCCGAACGTGCCCGATCGGGACCTGTTCGTTTTCGACACCGAGACCGACCAGCTGCTGCAAACCGTCAGTTCGCTGGGCACCCTGCTGTACGGCTTGGCGATCGATTCGAAGGGCCGCGTGTTCATAACACAGACCGACGCCCGCAATGACGCGAACGGCCGTGCCGGAACGATGGGTGAGGGCCTCGAGGAGATGGAGAACCGGGCTTTTCTGAACCGGCTGACCGTGGTGGATTGCGGCGTAAACTGCAGCGGCACGGAGTTCTTCGATCTGGAGCCGCCACCGCCCCTGAACCCGGCGCCGCAGGCGGCGCTGGCAACGCCTTTTGCGATCGAGATCAGCGACGACGATGCGACGCTGGTGGTGTCGGCAGCCGGTTCGAACACGCTGTTCACGGTCGATGCCTCGAGCGGCCAGGTACTGGGGCGGGTCAGCGTAGGGGCCGTCCCGAGGGGTATCGTGCTCGAGTCGGCGCCCCTGGGCCGGCCGTTGCGCGCCTGGGTCCTTAACGCCGCTGCCAATACCGTGTCAACGGTCGATGTGTCCGATCCGGCGAACCCGCAGGTTACCGCTACCCTCAGCCTGGCCGACCCGACCCCGCCAGCCGTCAAGCGAGGGCGCCTGGCCTTCAACGATGCGGGTGCCTCGTCCTCCGGCACGTTTTCCTGCGAGAGCTGCCACCCCGACGGCAATACGGATCAGCTGGTCTGGGTGCTCGACACGCCGATCTGTGACATTCCCGGATGCAACCAGATTCCGCCTCGCGTCACGCTGCCCATCCGGGGTTTGCGCGATGTCGCCCCGTATCACTGGGATGGTATCCCCGGTGACCCCTACGGGGGGAACAACACGGCCAACATCAGCGGTTCCGACCCGCCCAATTGCTCGGCCTCCGAACCGGGCCGGCTACGGGTCGGGTGATCTGAATCTGCGGCGACTGACCAACCTTTCAGGCCTGCCGTGCCCGGATGATGCCGGGACCAGGTGATGCCCCGCATCGGTGGAGCCGAAGGCCGCGGCGGACCGGTCGGCGGCTGCGGGCTCAGGCGTCGCTTCCCCCGCTGCCGGTGATTTCTATCGGGGTCCTTATCAGGACCTCGCGGTGCGGGAACGGGATGCCGACCCCGTGCTCCTTGAGCGTGTCCCACAGCGCCAGCAGTACGGTGCCGCGGATGTTGGTCAAACCGTCGCGGGGATCGTCGATCCAAAACCGCAACCTGAAATCCAGCGAGGAATCGCCGAAACCGGTCAACCAGCAGACCGGCCGTTTACCCCCGTACACGCGCCTGCAGCCGGCTGCGGCTTCAATGGCGAGCGCGGATACCTGGTGAGGATCCGAGTCGTAGGACACGCCGAAATCCACGTCGAGGCGCACCAGCGCGTCGGTGAACGACCAGTTGATGACCTCATGGGTGATGAAGTCCTCGTTGGGGATCAGGTATTCCTTGCCGTCGCGGGTCACGACCGAGACGAAACGGGCGCGCAGCTCCCGAATCCAGCCGAACGTCTCGCCCAGCGTGATCGTGTCGCCGGGTTTGATGGAGCGGTCCATCAGGATGATGATGCCGGAAATGAAGTTGGAGACGACCTTCTGCAGGCCAAAACCGATGCCGACGCCGATGGCGCCCGAGAATACGGCGAACACGGTCAGGTCGATCCCGAGCCCGGAAAGCCCCATCAGCGTGGCCGCCACGATCAGCACGATCTTCGCGATCTTGCCGATCAGTACGGCCAGCGACGGGGTCAGGTCTTCCGACGCCTGCAGGCGCCGGTCAATGAAGTTCCCCAGCCCGATGGCCACCCACAACAGGACGCCGACAAAGACCACCATCTTGACGATCAGCAGCAGCGACAGCCGAAAAGTGCCGATGGTGAAGCCGATCGCCTCGAGCAGGACGGCGGCATCGTCCATTAACCCCAGCACCAGCAGGGCCACGTAAATCCAGACGCCGATTGAAACCGCCTTGCCGAGCGGCTTGCTCTTGATCATCTGGCTCAGCAAGCGCAGGATCAGCCAGGCCGCTGCCAGCAGCATCGCGGCTTCGACCAGGAAATCGGCCCCCGGCCAGCCGTATGACCGCATCACCACCAGCGCAATGCTGGACAACAGCACGAAGATGACCAGCCCCAGGCGGCGCAGCAGCACGACCGCGAGACGCAGCGCCCGGTGGTTGGGGGACTCGATCGCGCGGAGGCGGGCCTCGAGTTTGGGTTCCAGCCGCCAGGCCAGGAGCCGCGCCGCCAGGAACAGGGCCGCTACGATCGCCAGTTGCAGGAGCGTGCCGGTCTCGCCGGACAGCTCCAGCAACCGCTGGCCGTATTCCTTCCCGTATTCGATCAGTTCTTCGATGGCGGCGCCTCCTGCTGGCCCGCAGGCTAGGGGAATTCGGTCCTCAGGATGGAATCATAACAGGGGCGCCTGCTTCTTGCTGCGCGGTCCTGCACCGCGCGGCCGAGCAGCGTCACCGAGGCTATTTCATGCCGCGCTGCAGTACCGTCAGGGCCGAACTGCCCGGGTTCAGGGCCGCGAAGCCCAGGTCCTTCAGCGGCGTCTTCGACGTGTGTGAGATTTCGTGGAGTTCGGGCAAGTGCTCGTCGATGAACAGCAAGCCCGTAACGACCAGCCCCTGGCCGCGCATTTTCTCCAGGTAGCCCAATGCGGCCGGCCGGGAGGTCGGGTCGTATTCCTCAGCGAGCTTCTTCAGCAGGATCGTGGAACCGTCGAACAGGTCCACCTCGATGGTTTCGCCGGGCTGGTACTCGACGGTGATCTCGCTCTTCTTCATGATCAGGTCGGCATTGGTGGCCTGCTGCAGGTGCTCGCGGGTGTACGCGTAGCTCTTGGTGGAGCCATGATGGTCGTTGAACGTCACGCAGGGCGAGACCACATCCAGTACCGCGCAGCCGGGGTGCGCGATGGCGGCCTTGATCAGCGGCACCAGTTGCTCCCGGTCGCCGGAAAAACTGCGGCCCACAAAACTGGCGCCCATGGAAATAGCGGTCGCAACAGCGTTGATGTTTTGCATCTGATTCACCT
>CALKKN010000162.1 GCA_937995275.1 uncultured Lysobacterales bacterium
TTTAGCCGCGATGGGAAGGTTTCAGCAGATCGATCGCGGCTGAAGCCGCTCCCACAGCCGCCCCTACAGCCGCTGCCCGGGGGAAGCTCAGCCGTCGGCGCCGTCGATGAAGCGCTCGATGGCCTCCCGGGTCACCGGGCCGAGGTAGGATTTGACCGCCCGGCCCTCGCGGTCGAGGATGATCGTCGTGGGCAGGACACGCGGGGCGCCGAACGGCTGGGGCGGCTCATAGACATCGACCAGCAGAATCGGGTAGCTGACCGGCGATTCCCGCAAGAAATCTTCGAAATCGTTTTCTTCGACATCCTCGTAAGCCAGGCCGAGAACGGTTACGTCCTCGCGCTGATCGTGCAGCGCCGACAACTCCGGCATTTCCTTGCGGCAGGGTGCACACCAGGTTGCCCAGTAGTTGACCACCACCCACTCGCCCCGGTAATCGCTGAGCGCGACTTCCCCGCCACCGAGTTGCTGCAGGCTGAAATCGACCGGCTCCGTGGTCTCGTACGGCGACGTGCTCGCCGCCGGCAGCAGGCTCGAGGCCGCCAGCGCCACAGCAGCGAGGACTGCTGCGATCGTTCTCATCGGGATTCCTCACTCTCACCGGCATTCCGGTAAAGCGCCCGCAGCGGCTGGTCCCGGACATCCCGGGCCCGCTCCCGGATGCTCTCCAGCGAAGCCACGTAGGCCCGGTCGCGTGCCGAAGCCTGGGGCAGCTCGGGGATGTCGGACATGGGTAGATGGTAATCGCCGCGCTGATACAATTCCCCCAGGGTCAGGGTATCGACGTCCCGCATCAGCAGCCAGTTGCCGTCTTCGTCCCGTGTGACGATGTGCTGCTCCCGCAGCCCCGACAGTAACCTGACGATCTGCAGCTCGCTGGCCCCGGGTTCCAGGTCCATCAGCTGTTCACGGGACAGGGCCTCGCCCCTGGCTTGCGCATCACTCAGGTGACCGACCAGGCGGTAGACCAGCTGAAACTCCCAGCGTTCCGGCCAGTCGCTCTCGTAACGGGTGAAGTCCGAGAATGTCGTAAGCGAAGCCGCCAGCGAGGCGCCCAGCAGAATGATGAGCCAGACCAGGTACAGCCAGAACAGGAACAGCGGGATGGTGGCCAGCGCGCCGTAAATCGCCTTGTAGCTGGTGTTGCTCACGTAGGCGACGAAACCCGCCTTGGCCAGACTGAACAGTATCGCGCTGAGCAGAGCCCCGATCGCTGCATACCGGATTCGCACCGAGCGGTTCGGAACCAGGACGAAAAGCAGGGCGAACACCAACCAGTAAAGCAGAAAAATCCACAGGTTGGCGAGTCCTGAAGGCAGGAATCCGAGGAAGCCGGACTGGCCGAACAACTTCTGCGCGCTGAGCGCGATTGCCGCGGCGATCAGCAGCGGACCCAGCGTCAAGGCGGCCCAGTACATCACGATGCGGTTGGTCAGCGTGCGGTTGCGGTCGACCCGCCAGATACGGTTGAAAGCGACCTCGATGCGGACCATCAGCAGCAGCGCGGTGACGATCAGCATCAACGTGCCGGGCAGCGTCAGGCTGCTGACGCTGTCCAGGAAGCCGTTGATGTACGGGACGATCTGCTGACCTGTATCGGGGAGAAAATTGTCGAAAATGAATGCCTGCAGTTTGTTCGACCACTCGTCGAAAACCGGAAACACCGAGACGATGCCGAAAATCACCGCCAGCAGCGGCACCATGGACAGCAGGCTGGTGTAACCCAGCGACGCCGCCTCCTCGAAACAGCGGTCCTCGCGGAAGTGGGTCCAGACGTGTCTCGCCAGGCGCCTGGCTCGCTTCGCATGCACAGCGAAGTCCGTATTCAGTTCGCCTACGGTGGTCATGCGCCCCACGCCCCGTGTTTACCCCGAACAGCCGGCTGCTTAGAATGCTCACTGCGAATCATGCCTGCCATTCTATCGAAGAGTAACGCCATGACCATCACAATCTTCCATAATCCCCGGTGCTCGAAATCCCGGGCCACCCTCGCCCTGCTGCATGAACAAGGGCTTCAGCCGCAGATCAGGCTGTACCTGGACGAGCCGCCCGATGCGGCCGAACTGCGCTCGATCCTCGATCGGTTGGGCCTGACGGCACGCGAACTGCTCAGGAAAGGCGAAGCGGAGTACCGGGAACAGGGGCTGGCCGACAAGACGTTGAGCGAGGATCAGCTCATCGCGGCGATGGCGGCCACGCCGCGGTTGATCGAACGCCCGATCGTGCTGGCCGGAGACCGTGCGGCCATCGGCCGACCGCCCGAAGCAGTACTCGGAATCCTTTGATCGCCGGCCGCGCGGCGCGCTGGATCTACCTTGCGCTGATCGCCCTGCAGCCCGTCTGGCACGGCCTGCTGCCGCCGCCGGCGGGCAACGGCAACTGGGCCCTGGCGGTTCTCGCCACCGTACCCCTGCTGTTGCCCCTGCGCGGTGTCTGGTCGGGGACGCTGCGCGCCATGGCCTGGGCCGGTTACCTCTCCATGCTGTACCTCGTCGTGGGGGTTATGGAGGCCTGGGCCAATCCCCCGCAACGCCCGGCGGCGCTGCTGCAGGTTGCCCTGGTGTGCGGCCTGGTCGGCAGTATTCTTGTCTTCAGCCGCGCACGCCGCCCGGAAACGTGACTGCGCGGGGCGGTTGCGGGGCTATTCGGGGCCGCACGAACACGTCGTAGTACAGTGAATTGAGGCGCGTCATCGCATGCGCCAGATGTACCGCGCCTGAACCGGAGCGACGCATCATCTCCGGCTGACGGTTCCACAGCATCTGGAACTGCTCCAGCCGGGCAATTCCGGTCTCGTTGATCGACGAGACTGCGAAGTTGGCTTCGCGGAAGCGCTTCAACGCCATCCCATCCAGCAGCGATCCACGCCCTTCGAGCGCGCCGCGGAGGTCGCCCGAGTCCAGCATGACGCGGGGGTAGAACAGGCTCATGTAGCTGCGCACCAGTGCTTTCCGGGCGGTGAGTTCTTCGAGGCGTTCGAACAGCGGGCTTCCCCCTTCCCTGGCGCCGCGAGGCACGGGGCGAAGCAAGGCGCTGTACAAAGCGGCCTGTTCGGCCTGGTAAAGGGCCTGCAGGTGCTGGTCCACCCGATCGGAAATGGCCGGGTCGGGGGCGTACTCGTAAGGCGTGACGTCGAGGCCGGTGACAAATCGATCGCGCCATTCCTCGTTTCTGCTCCAGTTCGCGGCAATGACCTGCGAGGGCAGGCTCCGGGCGGCCGCCAGGTAGGTCAACCGGTCGGGCACGACACGTATGCCGGCACGCCGGGGTAAGCCGGTCACCACGCGGGAACCGACCCACTCCACCGGGCAACTGTCCTGGAGGACCTCTTCGGCCGCCGCCGCGAACAGGTAGTGGTATTCGCCCGGGCTCACGAAATTGAATCCGAACACGTTGATGACTTCTTCGCTCTCGCGGTAGCGGCCCACGATGTCGAAGCTCAGGTTGCCGAAGTAGTTGGCCACGTGGGGATCATCCGGACGCACCGGCTCCGAGCGGCGGTTTACCCACTGGACATTCTCATAGCAGATTTCAACCCGTCCGAGGCCGGTCTGATCGGCAATCAGGTAAGGATCCGGGAACAGGCCGATCAGTGCGCGCGTCGCTTCCAGTTCGCCCGTCATCTCGCAGATTCGCGCCGGATCGCATGGCCCGGCCTCCAGGCCTTCGGTGCGGAACGCCGTTCGCTGTTTCGCATCTCCATGGAGAACGACATCGGCACCCGGCTTCAGTCGGGCCGCGCGGAATTCCAATTCTGCTTCACGCAGGCCGGAAACCAGAGCATCAAGAGCCTCCCGGTAGTCCGCCAGGCCCCTGGCCACGGGATCGTTGATGCCCGTACCCGCCCCGCTGATGCA
>CALKKN010000163.1 GCA_937995275.1 uncultured Lysobacterales bacterium
GCGCCGGATCTGGAAGGTCATCAAGGGCGCCGAGGAATTCGCCGAGGACATGTTCCCGCAGCTGAAGGACCCGCGTTATCCGAGCCTGCCCGAGGAACTGACCTTCATCCACGCCGAGGAAATCCTCGAGCGCTACCCGGAGCTCCCTCGCAAACAGCGGGAGACGAAGTTGGTGCAGGAATACCCGGCGGTCTTCATTTACGGTATCGGCTGGCCGCTAGAGGACGGTTATCCCCACGAGTTGCGGGCCGCCGACTATGACGACTGGGTTACGGAGACGACCTCCGCGAAGGGGCGGCCGACGCACGGCCTGAACGGCGACATCCTGGTGTGGAATCCCGTCACCCGGCGGCGTCACGAACTGACTTCGATGGGGATTCGCGTGACGAAGGAAACGCTGCTGCAGCAACTGGAGATGAGCGACCAGATGGACCTCGTCGACCAGCCCTACCACCAGGCCATCCTGAACGACGAGATCCCGCTGAGCATCGGGGGCGGCATCGGCCAGTCGCGGGTCTACATGTTGCTGCTGCGCAAAGCCCACCTCGGCGAGGTCGGCGTCACCGTCTGGCCGCGGGAATTGAAGGAGATCTGCGTCGAGCGCAACATCCACGTGCTCTCGTAGGAGCGGCTGAAGCAGCTCCCACAAAGCCGCTCCTACCGGTGCTGCACCCCCAGGTGCACCAACGCGTAACCGGACAGCACGATCTGGGCGAAAGCCAGTCCGATCACCTCGCCCGACTCGGTGGCCGCAACCGCCGTGTAGCGGTCCGTCAACGGGTCGATGATGGTGCCCAGGCGGTCTCCCTCGCTAACGGCCTGGCCCAGTTCCACGGTCGGAAAAAAGTAACCGCCGGCGCCCACCGGCACGCGCACCCAGGTGGTCTTGGTGTAAATGCGCGATTCCGGCACCTCGATTTCCTTGCCGCCCTGGACCATGCCGAGGTGGGCCATCACGCTCTCGATGCCCTGCACGCCCGAGGCGATCAGGTCGAGATCGAAGCGTGACGGTTCGCCGGCTTCGTAGATGATCGCGGGTATGCCGATGTCACCGGCTTCGCGGCGAATGCTGCCGCTGGGGCCTTCCCCCAGCACCACAATGCCGACGCCGAAATGGCGAGCGAGGTCGAAGGCGACCTCGTCCTTGCTCGTCACCCGGATCTGCGGGTGGTTGCTGCGGCTGAACGAGCCGGTGTGCAAATCGACCAGGTACCGGCAGTTGCGGCGAATCTCGGTGAACAGGGTGTGTGCGACGATTGACGAGACGCTGCCGTTGGAGCGCCCCGGGAACTCGCGATTGAGGTCGCGGCGGTCCTGCATGTAGCGGTTGCCCGAGCGCACGCCGGCGGCATTGACCATCGGGAACACGATTACCGTTCCGTTCAACGCGGTGGGATCGATCCAGCTGAACGAACGGCGGGCGATCTCCGTGCCGTTGATCTCGTCGCCATGTATGCCTGCTGTGATGCACAGCGATGGCCCCTCGCGCACGCCGCGGGCCACGAATACCGGCGCGTCCAGAAAGCTGGCTTCGAAACTGGACTCGCCGCCATAGGGAAACCGGAGGGTCTCGCCGGGGGAGATCTGGCGTCCCGCGACTTCGACCGGACCCCATTGCACCGCGTGAAGGGGCGTGGACAGCACTGTGACAGCCAGCGCAAGAAGTGCTGTGGAGCATCCGGCCTTGGTATGGGTCATGGTGTGCAGCAATTCAGCCCGTCTTCGGCAGGCCGGCCTCGGCTACGAAACCGAACAGCGGCTGTCCCGGCAGCGCCTCCTGCACCAGCGCGCGCGCGGCCAGCAGTTTCTCCAGGTCGATGCCGGTATCGAGGCCCATAGATTCCAGCAGCCAGGCCAGATCCTCGGTGACGATGTTGCCGCTGGCCCCGGGGGCGAAGGGGCAGCCGCCAATTCCGCCCAGAGAGGCGTCCAGGGCAGTAAAACCGACCTCGACCGCCATCAGGGCGTTGGCCAGGCCCTGGCCCCGGGTATTGTGCAGATGGATTCTGGTCATCCTGTCCTTGCCGCAGGTCCCCCAGATGCCGGTCGCGAGGTGCTTTAGCTGCGCCGGGTTGCCGTAACCCGTCGTGTCCGCCAGGACGACTTCGTCGACGCCGAGCCTGACCACACGGGCGGCCATTCGTACTACGCGGTCTTCCGGGATCGGCCCTTCCAGCGTGCAGCCGAAGGCCGTGGCAAGGGCAACCCCGAACACCGGGCGCTGCTCGTCCGTAAGGGTGTCGAGGAAGGTGGCGCAGCGGGCGAGCTCCTCCAACATCCCGGCGTGCGTCTTGCGGACATTCCGGACGGAATGGGTCTCGCTCATCGAAAACGGGACCGTGACCCGGTGGGCGCCGGCCGCCACCGCTCTCTCGAGCCCTTCGAGGTTCGGCACGAGCACGGCGACCTGCAACCCGTTCAGGGTCCTGGCGAAACTGACGATCTCGGCGGTGTCCGCCAGCTGCGGCAGCAGCTTCGGGGGAACGAATGAACCGACCTCGATTTCGGTGAAACCCGCCGCGTGCTGCGCAGCGATCCAGGCCTGCTTGGCATCGGTTGGCATGATCTGCTCGATGCTCTGCAGGCCGTCACGGGGACCTACCTCGCTGATGGTGATGTCGATCGCCAAGGAACCTGCCTCGTCAAAGTCTCTGGACGCCTGCCCGCTACGGCCTGACCCAACGGCAGTACGGCCTGTGTCAAAGGTGGCAGGATAACAGACCCGGCTGGCGGTTATGTTGCAGGGCGGCCCGTCGGGGCCGGGAAGACGGGCGTTCTTTCAGAAACTGGCGCCCAGCACGTTGTGGCCCCGCGCGATGGCCATTGCGCCGCTGCGCACCACGGCGATGATC
>CALKKN010000164.1 GCA_937995275.1 uncultured Lysobacterales bacterium
CGGTCGGCTGAGGGCGAATTATACGTCGCGACGGGGTCGGGAAGGCACCGGGTCAAAGTGTCTCAGCACTTGCCCGTCTCAAGGCGGGATCGTATCATTCCCGCTTTGCCCGGGCCCATTTGAAGGGCTGTGGAGACGAGCAATGTATGCGGTGATCATGACCGGAGGCAAGCAGTACCGCGTCCGGGAAGGGGACAAGATCAAGATCGAGCGCCTCGTGGCCGAGGAAGGTGCGAGTGTGGACTTCGATCGGGTGCTGATGGTCGGCGAGGGTGAGGACGTCAAGATCGGCACGCCTTTCCTCGAAGGCGGCAAGGTCACGGCCACCGTGGTGGACCATGGACGCCGTGACAAGATCAAGGTCATCAAGTTCAAGCGGCGCAAGAACTACCGCAAGCAGATGGGCCACCGCCAGTATTTTACGCAGATCGAGATCACCGGCATCGATGCCTGATCGCGGCAACGCAGGAGACTGAACTCATGGCACACAAAAAAGCAGGCGGCAGCACGCGCAACGGCCGCGATTCGAACCCGAAGTACCTGGGCGTCAAGCGTTATGGCGGTGAATCCGTTCTGGCCGGCAACATCATCGTGCGCCAGCGCGGCACGCGCTTCCATCCCGGCGAAAACGTAGGGGTCGGCCGCGATCACACGCTGTTCGCCCTTGCCGACGGCAGGGTGAAGTTCGAGACGCGCGGCCTGCCGAAGCGCAAGTATGTCAGCATCGAAACCTCCTGACGGACCGGCAGGTTCGTCCCAAAACCCCGCTGCGGCGGGGTTTTTTTGTGCCTGCTGTGGGAGCGGCTTTAGCCGCGAATGGGGTTTGGTCGTACGGCCGGTGCCCGATAGCGGCCGGTTCGGAGTGATCAAACCCCATTTCGCGGCTAAAGCCGCTCCTACAATGCGTTCGCCACCCACCTCGTAAGGTAAGATATCCGCCATGAAATTTGTCGACGAGGCCAGCATCACAGTCAGTGCCGGGAAGGGCGGCGACGGGTCCTCATCGTTCCGCCGCGAGAAGTACATTCCGTACGGCGGGCCGGATGGGGGCGACGGCGGCCGCGGCGGCAGCGTTTACCTCGAAGGCGACTCCGGGCTGAACACGCTGGTGGACTTCCGCCACTTGCGCAAGCACAAGGCGCCGAACGGCCAGGGCGGGGCCGGCCGCAACATGACCGGCAAGAGCGGCGAAGACATCTTCGTCCGGGTGCCGCTCGGCACCATCGCCACCAACGAGGAGACCGGCGAGAGGCTCGGCGAGGTGACCGCCGACGGGCAGCGCCTGCTGGTCGCCCGGGGCGGCAAGGGCGGTCTCGGCAACCTGCACTTCAAGAGCTCGACCAACCGGGCGCCGCGCCAGACCGTGCCCGGGGCGCCCGGCGAGGAGCGTGAACTCCACCTCGAGCTGAGAGTCCTCGCCGATGTCGGGCTGCTGGGATTCCCGAACGCCGGCAAATCGACCCTCATCAGCGCCGTCTCCGCGGCGCACCCCAAGGTGGCTGACTACCCGTTCACGACGCTGTACCCGAACCTCGGTGTCGTGCGAATCGACTTCGACCGCAGCTTCGTGATCGCCGACATACCGGGGCTGATCGAGGGCGCGGCGGAGGGAACCGGCCTCGGCATCCAGTTCCTCAAGCATCTGCAGCGCACGCGGGTGCTGCTGCACCTGGTGGAAGTCGCTCCGATGACGCCGGAGGACGATCCCGTCGAGCAGGTGCGCCTGCTCGAGCGGGAACTGGAAAAGTTCGACCCGGGCCTGCTGGACATGCCCCGCTGGCTGGTGTTCACCAAGGCGGACCTGATGCCCGGGGAGCAGGCGCAGGAGCGCGCGGAGCAGGCCGTCGCCGACCTGGGCTGGACGGCGCCCTGGGCGCTGATTTCGGCCGTTACGAAGAGCGGCACCGGCGAACTGATGAATCGTGTCTCCGCGGAACTCGAACGGCTTGCCGAGGAAGAGCCGGAAACCGGCGCCCTGGATGAAGCGGTTGACCCAGCCGTTGCCGGGCCCGACGTAACCTGAGCAGACTGACCGGCCGTATTGCACCGGCCACAAAAAAGCCCCGGCTTCTGCGGGGCTTTGACACGTCTGTACGCCAGACTGTTACCGGGTTTCCGGGCGCTTTCGCGGATCTCCGGTCGCCCGGAGTACGGTTACATGGCGCGGACGTGGGTGTTCAGGCGCGATTTGTGGCGGGCGGCCGTGTTTTTCGCCATCAGGCCCTTGCTCACCGACCGGTCGATCGCCGGCACGGCGGCCTTGTAGGCGGACTCGGCGGCAGACTTGTCGCCCTTCTCGATGGCCCGCAGCACGTTCTTGATGGCAGTCCGTACGTGCGACCGCTGGCTGGCATTGCGGCGGCGGTTCTTTTCCGCCTGACGCGCCCGTTTGCGAGCTGATAAACTGTTGGCCAAGATCGTTCTCCAAAAAATCCAAAAATCAAGCCGGCTATTGTCCTATTTTTCCCCGTTAGCGTCAAACGGATTCATGGAATGGCGTTGAGGGAAAAACAATGAGTAACCGGGCCGGCGCGCGACGGAGACAAGGGCATTGAAGTTGCTGAAATCCACGGTCAAGGTCGGTGCCGCCACAGTCCTGTCGCGCATTCTGGGCTTCATCCGGGACATCGTCTTCGCCCGCTACTTCGGCGCCAGCGGCGCGACCGACGCCTTCTTCCTGGCATTCAAGATCCCCAATTTCATGCGGCGGCTGTTCGCCGAAGGCTCCTTTTCACTGGCTTTCGTGCCGGTGTTGTCCGAGGCCCGTGCCAGCGGCGATCGGCGGGCGCTGAAGGATCTCGTCGACCACGTCGCCGGCACCCTGGCCGGAATCCTGCTGGTCCTGACCGCCGTCGGCGTGTTCGCCGCCCCCGCGGTGATTGCCATCTTCGCCCCGGGCTGGGCCATCGAGGGCCGCGACGAGTTCTGGCTGTCGGCCTCGATGCTGCGGATCACGTTTCCCTATATCCTGCTGATCTCGCTGACGGCCCTGGCGGGCGGCATCCTGAACACGTTCGACCGGTTCCTGATTCCCGCCCTGACGCCAGTGTTGCTGAACCTGTCGCTGATCGCCGCCGCCGTGCTCTTGTCGGGCCGGATGGAGGTTCCGGTCCGGGCCCTGGCCTGGGGTGTTTTACTGGCTGGGATCGTGCAGTTGGCCATCCAGGTGCCGGCCCTGATGCGACTGGGCCTGATGCCGCGGCCGCGCTGGGGCTGGCGGCACTCCGGCGTGCGCAGGATTCTGAAGCTGATGATCCCGACCCTGATCGGCAGTTCGGTGGCCCAGGTCAACCTGCTGCTCGACACCGTCATCGCCACCTTCCTGGTCGCCGGCAGCGTTTCGTGGCTGTACTACTCCGACCGGCTGCTCGAATTTCCGCTCGGGGTGTTCGGCGTCGCGCTGTCGACGGTGATCCTGCCCAACCTCTCGCGCAAGTTTGCGAGCCAGAATCCGCACGGCTTCTCGGCGACCCTGGACTGGGCCTTGCGGCTGGCCGTGATCATCACGCTGCCGGCCGCGCTGGGCCTCGCCGTGCTGGCCTCGCCGATCCTCGTGACCCTGTTCCAGTACGGGGCCTTCCGGATGAGCGACGTCGACATGTCGGCCCTCAGCCTGTCGGCGTACGCGGCAGGCCTGCCGGCCTTCATAGCGGTCAAGGTGCTGGCGCCGGGCTTCTATGCGCGGCAGGACACCAAAACGCCCGTGAAGATCGCCATCACTGCGATGGTGTCGAACATGGTCCTCAACCTGGCGTTCGTGGCCTCCCTGCTGGCGATCGGGTTCCGCGGCCCGCACACCGGGCTGGCGTTGGCCAGTTCCGTCGCAGCGTACATCAATGCCGGTCTGCTGTACCGCATGCTGCGGCGGCAGGGTGTTTACCAGCCGGAAAGCGGCTGGGCGCGTGTCCTGCCGGCGGTGGCCCTCGGCGGCGCGGCGATGGTCGCGGTGCTGCTCTGGCTGATCGGTGAGCCGGCGCAGTGGGCAGAGGCGGGCGCCCTCTCCCGCGCCCTGCGCCTGGCGTGGCTGATCGCCCTGGGCGCGGCGGTATACGCGGTCGCCACGCTGGCCGGCGGACTCCGGCTCCGGCACCTCGAAAAAGGCAGTTCCTGAAGGACCTCCGCTTCGCCGGGAGCCCCGGCGGCGTAGGATTTACGGGGATCGACAGCGCGAGGACTGGTATAATTCCCCGTTTTTTGCGGCAGCTGGATGAGCGGCATGCAGTTGATCAGGAACAGGCCGGGCGCGGTCGCGGAGGGGTTCGCCAGGAACCACGCTTCGCAGGGATCGGTCGTTACCGTCGGCAACTTCGACGGACTGCATCGCGGCCACCTTGCGCTGCTGGGCCGATGCCGGGAGCTTGCCGACGAAAACCTGGCCGAGGCCGTGATGACTTTCGAGCCGCTGCCCGAGGCTTTTTTCCGGCCCGAGCAGGCGCCGCCGCGGCTCTCCACGGTCTACCAGAAGCTGCAGTTGTTGCGGTCGCTGGGCGTGGATATCGTCTGGCTGACCCGGTTCGACCGCGAGTTCGCCAGCCTGACGGCGCGGGAATTCGTCGAGGTGGCCCTGGCCGGGACCCTGCGGGCGCGCCACGTGGTCGTCGGCGAGGACTTCCGTTTCGGGCGCGGCCGGCAGGGCGACGTCGCCATGCTCAGGCAACTGGGCGCGGAATTCGGTTTCGAGGTCGACATCGTCCCGGCGGTATTCGACAACGGCGACCGCATTTCGAGCAGCCGGATTCGGCAGGACCTGGCCGACGGTGCCTTCGACGCGGCCGCCGGGTTGCTGGGCCGGCCGTTCCGGATGGAGGGGCACGTCGTTCGCGGTGCGAGGTTGGGCGGCAAGCTGGGTTACCCGACGGCGAACCTGCGGATCCGGGCGCAGCCCAGCCCGCTCGGCGGCGTGCTGGCGGTCTTTGCGCGGATCGGGAACGGGGCCTGGCGGCCGGCTGTCGCCAACCTCGGGCGGCGTCCGGCGGTGGGCGGCAGGGAGCCGCTGCTGGAAGTGCATTTTTTCGATTTTGACGAGGACATCTACGGACAGCGCCTGGAGGTCCAATTTGTGGCAAAGTTACGCGATGAAGCCAACTTCGAGTCGCTCGAGGCGCTGGTGGGACAAATGCGGCGGGACGAGCAGGCGGCACGCGACTGCCTGGTCCGCGCCAGCCGGCGGGCCTGAACGCCGGACCCGGGGACGCTGAGCAGGAACAGACAGGCAATGGACTACAAGGACACCATCAACCTGCCGAGAACGGCCTTCAAGATGAAGGCCAACCTGGCCAACCGCGAACCGGGCATGGTCGAAGCCTGGGAGCAGGCGGGCCTGTATGACCGCATCCAGGAAGAAACCCGCGAGCGGCCCCTGTGGATACTGCACGACGGCCCGCCGTACGCGAACGGCGATATCCACATGGGTCACGCCGTCAACAAGATCCTGAAGGACATGGTGGTGAAGTCGCGCCTGATGGCGGGTTTCCGCTCGCCGTATGTTCCGGGCTGGGACTGCCACGGCCTGCCGATCGAACTGCAGGTAGAGAAGAAGGTGGGCAAGGTCGGTCAGAAAGTGGATGCCGCCACCTTTCGTAAACTCTGCCGCGAGTTCGCTGAACGCCAGATCGACCTGCAGCGCAAGGGCTTCCGCCGGATGGGTGTGATCGGCGACTGGGACAATCCGTACACCACCAAGGCTTTTCTGTACGAGGCCGACATGATCCGCGCGCTGTCCCGGATCATCGAAGGCGGCCACCTGTTGCAAGGCGCCAAGCCGGTGAACTGGTGTTTCGACTGCGGCTCGGCGCTGGCCGAGGCCGAGATCGAGTACCAGGACAAGACCTCGCCGGCAATCGACGTGCTGTTCGAAGCCGTGGATCGCGAATCCCTGTTCGCTGCCTTCGGAGCAGCGGTGCCAGACGGGGTTGCGGCCGGCATCCCGATCTGGACCACGACGCCCTGGACCCTGCCGGCCAACGAGGCGGTAACGCTGCATGCCGGGCTGGAATACGTGCTGGTGGCCGGGCAGGCCGGCGGGCGGCAGCTGGCCGTGGTGGTGGCCAGGGACCTGCTCGGCCCGGTGGTGGAGCGCATCGGCCTCGAGGGCGCCAGGGAACTCGGCAGCGCCCCGGGCGCCGCGCTGGAGCACCTCGACCTGCGCCACCCGTTTTACGATCGCCAGGTGCCGGTGATCCTCGGTGATCACGTGACCGTCGAGGCGGGGACCGGCGCCGTGCACACCGCGCCCGGCCACGGCGAGGAGGACTTCGCGGTCGGCCAGCAATACGGTTTGCCGGTCAACAACCCGGTCGGGGCCGACGGCCGCTTTCTGGAGAACGTCGAGCTGTTTGCCGGCGAGATGGTCTGGCCCGCCAACGACCACGTGCTGGAGGTCCTGCGCGAGCACGGCACGCTGTTGCACGACGAACCGTTCGAACACAGCTACCCGCACTGTTGGCGGCACAAATCGCCGACCGCGTTCCGGGTGACCCCGCAGTGGTTCATCTCGATGGAGCAGGGCGGCCTCAGAGGCCAGGCCCTGGAGGCGATCAAGTCGGTGCGCTGGGTGCCCGGGTGGGGCGAGGAGCGCATCGCCGGCATGGTCGAAAACCGGCCCGACTGGTGCATTTCCCGCCAGCGCACCTGGGGCGTGCCGATTACGCTGTTTGTCGAACGCCAGAGCGGGGCCTTGCATCCGGACAGCCAGCAGTTGATGCGCAAGGCCGCCGGGCTGGTGGAGGAGTACGGCGTCGACTGCTGGTATGCCGACGATGTGTTCGACAAGCTCGGCGTGGACGAACAGCATTACGAACGGGTGACCGACATCCTCGACGTGTGGTTCGATTCGGGTGTGTCGCATCGCTGCGTGCTGGACGAGCGCGCCGAGCTCGAGCGGCCGGCGCAGATGTACCTGGAAGGCTCGGACCAGCATCGCGGCTGGTTCCAGTCGTCGCTGCTGACGTCGGTGGCCATGCACGGCACGGCGCCCTACCGGGAGGTGCTGACGCACGGGTTCGTGGTGGACGCCGAAGGCCGCAAGATGTCCAAGTCGCTCGGCAACGTGATCTCCCCAATCAAGATCATGAACACGCTGGGCGCGGACGTAATGCGCCTGTGGGTGGCGGCCGCTGACTACCGCGGCGAGATGACCGTGTCCGACGAAATCCTGAAGCGGGTATCGGATACCTACCGCCGCATCCGCAACACGGCGCGCTTCCTGCTGGGCAACCTGGACGGGTTCAACCCCGATCGGACGCTGTCCCCTGAAGACATGCTGCCGCTGGACCGTTGGGCCGTCCGGGCGGCGATGAAATGCCAGGGCCAGATCGAAGCGGCCTACGACAAATACCAGTTCCTGCAGGTGTACCGGCTCGCACGAGATTTCTGTGCCGGCGCCATGGGGGCCTTTTACCTGGACATCATCAAGGACCGCCTGTATACGACGCCCAGGGACAGCCAGGCCCGGCTGTCCGCGCAGACGGCGTTGTACCACATCCTCGAGGCGCTGGTTCGCTGGATCGCGCCGGTGCTGAGCTTCACCGCGGAAGAAATCTGGAAACTCGTACCGGGCGAGCGTGACGAAAGCGTGTTCATGGCGACCTCGTACGACGGATTTTCCGGCTTCGAAGACGCGCACCACGATGAAAAGTTCTGGGAACTGGCCGTGAACCTGTCCAACAGCACCAAGGAAGCTATCGAGCCCAAGCGGGCGGACAAGGCCATCGGCGGTTCGTTGGACGCGGTGGTTCACGTCCTGCCGAAAGCGCAGCCCGGCGACGGCGAGTTCGATGCCGTGCGCAGTATGCTGGATGAATTCGGTGACGAGCTGCGCTTCCTGCTGATCGTTTCCGGCGTGGAAATCCACGGCCCGGGGCAGGGTGAGCCGCCGGCGGACCGCTACGAAACCGGGCGCTGGACCATCTGGGTCACCAAGAGCGGCGACGAGAAGTGCATCCGCTGTTGGCACAAGCGCCCGGACGTGGGCGAAAACCCGGAGCATCCCGAGATCTGCGCTCGCTGCGTGGAAAACGTGACCGGCCCGGGCGAGACCCGGCGGATTGCCTGACCGGGAGCCGTTGCCATGACCCACGATACGGATAAGGCGACCCACGGCGGCTTCCCGCCCTGGCCATGGGCCTGGCTGGGCGTGACGGCGCTGGTCATCGCTCTGGACTGGTTCACCAAGCAGTGGGTCAGCGAAGCCCTGGAACTGTACCGGCCGGTGGAGGTGTTTTCCTGGCTGAACATCACGCTGGCGCACAACTACGGCGCGGCGTTCAGCTTCCTCAGCGATGCCGGCGGCTGGCAGCGCTGGTTTTTCATCGTGCTGGCCACGGTGGTCAGCCTGCTGCTGCTGGTGTGGCTGTTGCGCCTGCCGCGGCAGGAATGGCGCACCGGTCTCGGTTTGGCGCTGGTGCTGGGCGGCGCGATCGGTAACCTCATCGACCGGGTGAACCTGGGTTACGTGGTGGACTTCGTCGATGTGCACTTCGGCGGCTGGCACTACCCCGCGTTCAACGTGGCCGATTCGGCCATCACCTGCGGCGTGATCCTGCTGTTGCTGGACGCGCTGCTGTTCAGCCGCGGCAAGGCGGCAAAGGCCTGATGGATATTCTGCTCGCCAATCCGCGCGGATTCTGCGCCGGTGTGGACCGGGCCATCGAGATCGTCCAGCGGGCGCTGGACCTGTTCGGCGCGCCCATCTACGTGCGCCACGAAGTCGTCCACAACCGCTTCGTCGTGGACAGCCTGACCCGGGCCGGGGCCGTCTTCGTCGACGAACTGGACCAGGTCCCCAACGACGCGACCGTAATTTTCTCCGCGCACGGGGTGTCCAAGGCCGTGCGCCAGGCCGGCGGCGAACGCGGCCTGCGCGTGTTCGATGCGACCTGTCCGCTGGTGACCAAGGTGCACATGGAAGTGGCCCGGCACTGCCGCGCCGGCCGTGACGTCGTCCTGATCGGCCATGCCGGGCACCCCGAGGTCGAGGGCACGCTCGGCCAGTGGGTCAACCATTCGCCGCGGGGCAACAACATCTACCTGGTGGAAAACCCGGCGGATGTCGGTTCCCTCGAGGTCACCTATCCTGACAATGTCGCCTTCGTGACCCAGACGACCCTGTCGGTGGACGATACCCAGGCCGTCATCGACGCGCTGCGGAAAAAATTCCCGGCCATCGAGGGGCCGAAACACGACGATATCTGCTACGCGACCCAGAACCGCCAGGACGCGGTCAAGGAACTGGCCGGGCGTGTCGACCTGGTGCTGGTGGTGGGCTCGGTGAACAGTTCCAATTCGAACCGGTTGCGCGAACTGGCCGAGAAGCGGGGCGTGCCCGCGCACCTCGTGGACGGCGCGGACGATGTGCGCGAGGAGTGGCTTCGGGGCTTGCGGGCTATCGGCGTCACCGCCGGGGCATCGGCGCCGGAGAGCCTGGTTCAGGGTGTCATCCAGCGGCTGCAGGAGTTAGGCGGCGCGTCGGCCGAGGAAATTTCCGGAATCCCGGAGACGATCGAGTTCGCGCTACCCAGGGAGCTGCGCGTCTCGCTCAGGAACAGTTCCTGATCTGCCTCAAATCCCGCGAAACGTTCGGGTGCTAATCTGGCCGTATGATCGAACTTTATACCTGGTCGACGCCCAACGGCCGCAAGGTCTCGATTGCCCTGGAAGAACTCGGGCTGGACTACCAGGTCCACGCCATCGACATTTCCAAGGGTGACCAGTACAGCGCGGAATTCACCGCGATCAGCCCGAACCAGAAGATCCCCGCAATCCACGACACCGACACCGGCATCACGCTGATGGAATCCGGCGCCATCCTCCTGTACCTCGCGGAAAAAACCGGTCGGCTGCTGCCGGGCGACACGCCGAAACACTGGGAGACCATCGAGTGGCTGATGTGGCAGAAAGGCGGGCTGGGGCCGATGCTCGGCCAGGCGCATCACTACCTGAAATTCAATCCCGGCAAGTCGAGCTATGCGGAAGAGCGGTACCATCGCGAGGCCCAGCGCCTGTACGGCGTGCTCAACAGGCAGCTGGCCGGCCGGGACTTCATAGCGGGTGACGAATACACGGTTGCCGATATCGCGTCCTGGCCCTGGGTGTCGCGGTTCGAATTCCAGCATATCGACCTGTGCGAGTATCCCAACGTGATGGCCTGGTACCTGCGTATCGCGGAGCGCCCGGCGGTCCAGGCGGGCTACTCCGTGCCTGTGCCCGCGGAAGTTCCCGGGCTGCCGGACTGAGTTCACCGGGTTCACCTGCCGCCCCAGCAATCCGCAACGCTCGCCCCGTCGGCGCTCACCGCACGCGTACCGGCGTGGTCCAGGGTCAGGCTGCCGCACCGGTCGGCCAGTGCCCGACCCAGGGGAATGGCGACCAGCCGATAGGTCAGCGATGCCGGTTCGCCGGCCGGTTCGATCAGGTAGGTGTAGTGCCGGTCGTCCAGGCCGGACGCGCAGCGCGCAGTGTCGTAATAGCCGCTTTGCGCGCGGATACGTTCCTGGCAGCTCGCCGCCGCCAGCAGCGTTCGAACGGCCTCGGCGCGGTGTGCGCGGCTGACATATTGCCGGTACGAGGGAATCGCGAGGCCCAACAGGACAGCGACCACCAGCATTGCGATCATCAGTTCCAGCAGTCCGAAACCGCGCCGGTTGGCATTGACCCGTGTCCTGCGAGTTGGCGGCTGCGCCGGATTCATTTGCGTTGGCGCCAGGCCAGCGTACCGCAGGCAACCGAATCGTCGAACTGGCGGCAGAAAGCGGCGGGCGGATCGAGCGGCGGGTAGGGCGCCGGGTCGTATTCGCCTTCCCAGGGCCTGGCCAGGATCGACTCACTGACCGCTACGCTGGAATGGCGCTTGCCGCTGCCGCGTGCAAAGACGCGGTAGTAGCCGACGCCGCCGACGGCCGCGTCGGGGTCTTCCGGGTCGATCGGCTGGTATCGAATCTCCTCGACGACCCAGCGCGCGGGCTCCACGCCCCCGGAACGATAGCCTAGTTCCTCACCGGTTTCCGGGTTGACCCCCGCCAGGTAGCCGTTGGCGCGCCACCAGGCGGCGCTCTCCAGCTCGGGCCGGGGGGGCAGTTCGCCGGAGTTCGAGATGGCAACCGGAAGCAGGCAGTCGGCAAGGCACCCCGATTCGCGCTCGATGTCGGCGCGGCTTTCCAGCCAGGCGCGGGCCGCCGCTGCCGCGATCGTGGCATTATGCAGGGCCTCCATGTTCTCGCCGGTATTGCCGGCCATGCGATGCTGCAGGACCATCCCCCGCGCGCTGGTAAGGGCCAGTACGCTGAT
Source organism: uncultured Lysobacterales bacterium (assembly GCA_937995275.1). Taxonomy (GTDB): domain Bacteria; phylum Pseudomonadota; class Gammaproteobacteria; order Xanthomonadales; family SZUA-36; genus CALKKN01. Next base: position 11,284 of record CALKKN010000164.1, read on the forward strand.
GGCGGCCAGCAGGATCAGGCCCAAAACCAGGGCGATGCCTTGCGCTTTCACCGCGTTCGCCCCCGGATGGCCGCGGCGAACTGGAATACCCGCCGCAGCCTGCCGTCGGCCGGTCGCGACTCCGTCATATCCAGCACGTCGTAATCCAGGGCGGCGGCTTCGCCCACGGCGTCGTCACTGACGGCCAGCAGTCCGATGCGGATGCCCAGCACGCGGCCGGGGTCACCCCACGCGCCCGCCGTCACCCAGCGCTCGATATCACCGTCGCCATCCGCGTCTTCGCCGTACAGCACCTGGAAGGATTCGATGCCCGGCACCACGCCCTGCCGCCGGATCTGGGTCGTGAGGTCCGCGAGCGAGGGGCCGTAGCGGCACTGGTGGGCCAGGTTCCTGGTGGCGGTCAGGTCGAACACCGATTCCCGGAGGTAGAAAAGCGGCTGACCCGCTTCGTTGAGATCGGGGTTGCGGTTTTCGAAGCAATTGCGGTCGGACCAGGTGCGGACGGCCAGGCGGTCGCTCGACCCCGGCCCGCCGTCCACGCTTTCGGCGGTCAGCGCTACGCGCCCGAACTCCTCGTCCCACGGCTCCGGGCTGAAGCCGGCCTGGCGCACGGCCCGCGATACCAGGCTCGTGGCGTAGCGGACGTTGTCCTGCAACTCGGCCTGGTTCCGCTGCAGGAGGCTGGCGGCGGAGGTCGCCGATGCAATGGTCACCAGTCCCAGGATCAGCAAGGCAGCTACCGCCGTGGCTACGAGCAGTTCGACCAGGGTCATGCCGCGCGCAAAACCGGTATGCGAGAGAGTCATGGCACCGGTAGCCGCGCGACCTGGCGGCCGAATCCCGGTTCCGGATCGTCTTCATCTTCCGGAACTTCCCAGAGCACCTTGATGACCGGACCGCCCACACCATCGCATGCGGCGTCGGCGGACTCGCCGTCTTCCGGGCTGCTGTCGAGGCAGACCAGACCGCTGCCGCCGGGCAGCAGCGCTGCCAGGTCGTCACGCCAGGCCTGCAGGTGCCACGCTGCCATCTCGTCGGGCGCGCAGACAATGCCGCCGTCGCAGTCCGGCGCAGCGCCGCCGACATCGCTGATGTAATGCCCGATCGCGGCGGGGTTCATCAGGATCAGCTCCGCCAGCGATGCGGCCTGGCCCGTCGCCACCGCCTCGTGGCCCGCGTCGGCAGTGCCGTGGACGGCGACCATCATCATCAGCGAGAGGCTGCCCAGCCCCATGGAGTAAATGGCGGTCGCGACCGTCAGTTCGATCAGGGAAAAGCCCGCCTTGCGGACCGGGCAACGGAACGACATGTTTGCTTCCTCCCAGGCTTTGGGTTCTGTTGCGATAAATTGTCCGGGATGGCCGGGAAGACGGGTATCGGTCAACCGAGATGATGGCGGTCAGGATTGAGGTTCTGAGCGGGCAGGAAATCGCCCCGATGTTGTGTGGGCAAGGGCTTTTGAATATACTGGCCGCCCTTCCAAGTGCCGGCATAGCTCAGCTGGTAGAGCAACGCATTCGTAATGCGTAGGTCGGGTGTTCGAGTCACCCTGCCGGCACCATTTAAAGCCCCTTGATAATCAGATATATACTTCATGTTAGTGCGACTTTGGTGTGCTGTAGTAAGCTCGATGTAAGAGGTGGCCCCATTCCTTTGGACAGTGAAACCCTATTCGATAAGTGGATTCCAGCCCATGGATCAAGCGGCCTGGGTTAGGGGCTGCTGTGGAAAATATACCTGATCGGGTGTGCAACGTCCGAGGCTCGAATGCGGCCGCCGTTGATAGTACAGACCGAAATAGCGACGCAGTCCGGTTCGTGAATCAGATACCGTGTCGTAGGCATGCAGGTAAACCTCTTCGTATTTGACCGTACGCCACAGCCGTTCGACGAAAATATTATCCCGCCAGGCGCCCTTGCCATCCATGCTGATCCGGATGCCGTGGTCCTTGAGCAGGCCCGTGAAAGCCAGTGAGGTGAATTGACTGCCCTGGTCGGTATTCATGATGTCCGGAGCGCCATAACGGGCCAGTGCTTCCCCCAGCGCCTCGAGGCAGAAATACACGTCCATCGTGATCGAAACCCGCCAGGCCAGGACCTTGCGCGAGAACCAGTCGACTACGGCGGTCAGATAAACGAAGCCACGCGCCATCCCCAGGGCTTCGGCCTGACGGGTGATTGGCAATGGATGGGTCCGGTCAATCATCGTTTTGCGCTCAGCAGGCCGGCCTTGTTGAGCGCGCTTTCTAAAAAATCGTTCTCCAGGGTCAACTCGCCAATCTTGGCGTGCAGGGTCTTGACGTCTACGGCTGACTGTTGCGACTGGCCGGACCCCTCAAACACCTCGCTCATGCGTTCCAGCAGCTGCTTTTTCCACTGCGTGATCTGGTTAGGATGGACATCGAACTGCTGAGACAGCTCGACGATGGTCTTGTCGCCTTTGACGGCCGCCAGGGCCACTTTGGATTTAAAAGCCGGCGAGTGATTCCGGCGCGGTCTTCTGGGCATGATCGCCTCCTGATTTTCGTGCCACTAACATGGCGTAAATCAGGCCGGAAATCCACTTATCGCACTGTCCGATTTTTTGGACCCACCTCTACCGTCACCCACAACCGGTACAAGCGTTGACATCTCGGTCTGGTACCGTCGGGTTGGAACTGGTTAACTGAGCGCAGGGAAAAGGGCATATGCTGCATGAACGCTCCATTCCAGGACGAGTATCGAGTCAAACGGCGTGTGACATTGGTCTGTGCCGCCATCAACCTCGTGCTCGGGGGTCTCAAGCTGCTTCTGGGCACCATCGGCCACTCCCAGGCACTGATCGCCGACGGAGTCCATTCCCTCTCGGACCTCGCCACCGACGCCATGGTTTTGGTGGCGATACGTTTTGCCCGCGACGAAGCGGACGCAGAGCATCCCTACGGCCATGCCCGGTTCGAGACAGTCGCCACCATGATTCTCGGCCTGATGCTGTTGCTTGTCGCCGCTGGCATCGTGGTGGATGCGGCGGAGCGCATCGCCAATCCGGAACGTTTGTCCCACCCGGGCTTTCTGGCCCTTGCGGCGGCGGCAGTCTCCATCGTGGCGAACGAGTGGATGTACTGGTACAACATTCGGATCGCACGACAGCTGCAATCGGACCTGATTCGGGCCAACGCCTGGCATCACCGTTCCGACGCGGTCTCTTCGATCATCGTACTCATCGGCATTGCGGGCAGTATGGCGGGCTATCCGGCGCTGGATGCTCTGGGCGCGATCGGGGTGTCCGCGTTGATCGCAAAAATTGGTTGGAGCCTCGGTTGGTCCGGGGTGCGGGAACTGGTCGATACCGGCGCAACAGCGGAACACCTTGATGAAATCAGCAGCGTTATCCAGGAGGTGGAAGGCGTCGAGGCTTTTCACGATCTGAAAACGCGGCGGATGGGGCAGGCGCTGCTGGTTGAAGTGCACGTGCTGGTCGTAAGTCAGGTAACGGTTTCAGAGGGGCACATGATCGGCGACCGGGTTCGCGCTCGCCTGTTGCGCCAGTGTGAGTACATATCCGAGGTGCTGGTACATATCGACCCGGAGGACGATGCCAGTCGCCGAAAGATAAAGCTCTTACCGGGCCGGGAGGAAATGCTGCAGCGGCTGGAACGGCGATGGCGTGACTCTGGCATCGAGCTTTCGGTCGAGCGGGTCAACCTGCACTACCTGAAAGGAGCCGTAGATGTAGAGGTCGTGCTATCCCTGGGGTCTGTGGCTGACATCAAGGGAGCTCAGCGCCTGTCACGGCAACTGGCCGAGGCCACCAAGCGAGAACCGCTGGTTAGCGAAGTAAATGTCTTCTTCAACTGAGTGCACCGCAGTGCCGCCCCCGGGCGGCGCTCAACTGCAATGAAGAATGTAGGTCGGAAGCGGCCCAAGACGCTCAAGATGAACCGAGTTCTGTTTTGGGCCGGTTAGCGGAACAGAATATGGCGCGGGTACAAACCCCGGTTACGACCGTTTCCGGCCAAAAGCAGTCCAGCCCGCTGCAAGAAAAAGCCCCGCTTTCGCGGGGCTTTCCTTATCGCTGGGGATGTCAGTCGGGATCACTGTCATCGTCGGTGTGCATCACCTACTGTTCGCACCGAAGCCATCCTGCAACAGGATTCGATCCCGGCACCTGGTCGTCCGGGTACAGGTTGCTCATATCGAGAACTTGCTTGCAGACGTCCGTTTTCTTCCCTTCCACCGTTGGGAATTTACCCAGTTCGACAATGACATTCTCCGTTGTCACTCCCTCTTCGTAGGCAATGCTGAAATCCGCCGAATACCGCGTAACGAAGTTCAGCAACAGAACCGAACCCGCATCTTCAGGATACATGTCGTCCCAGCCCGGCAGCCCGGTCGCCCGATAGTCATTGGCGATGAATACGTTGCCGGAGTTGACCGGATCCGGCGTCCCCAGGTTTTCAGGATGCCAGTTGATCGGCGAGGAAAGGCTTGCAGCTGTCCTTTCAAACACAGTGCCCGGCAGGAAATCGAAACCCCAGTCCTCGGTCCTGCCGAGCTTGTTGTTGAGGAACAGGTTGTCGCGGCCACCGAGGAGCCAGAGCTGAGGACCATAGGATGTGAGTTCAGAAAGGTCGTTGCCGATGAAGCGATTGTTACTGCCGTAAGGCTGTTTCATCAACGCGCCATAGCCGGCCTCGCCGGTCAGGACGTTGTCCTTGACCAGAACGTTGTTGATCCCGTGGGCGCTGCTCCCGACGATTACTCCGGTGCCATAATCGATAATGTCAATCGTGTTGCCGATGATATTCACCGGCGGATTATCGCCATATTCGGGGTCAATCTCGCCGCCTACCCACCAGCTGCCCACAAAAACAGCAGCCTCCCCAGCCGCGAACTCATTATCGATGATCTCAAGCGGCGCGGAGACCGAGAACGCTTGTACCCCGTCAAGCCATATGTCTTCGAATCGATTGTTCCTGATGTCCATCGAATAGGTGAGAGGCACATTCGATTCACCGATAACACCGAACAAACAGCTGCTGATCGTGTTGTCGTGGATGCCGATACTGACCTCACCACCGGTAGTCTCAGGTAACGCAGCAATCGGCGCAGGGCACCACGTGAAGCTATTGCCGGCTATATCGACATGGCCATCCGCCGAACCTGCGAGATGAACCAGGATGCCGGTGTCGTTACAGCCCACAAATGTGAGGTTTTCGACTGTCGTATCGACCGCGGCCACTTCAACCGCGTACCACCACCACCAGATCCACGGATGTTCAATCTGTTTTCCTCCCCCCAGGATCGTTGCAGGCCCCGTAAGTGTCACGTTCGGCCGGGTTATCTGCACGCCGCCGTCTCCGAAATCGAACGTGCCATTCAGAATGACCGTGTCAAAGGAAGGGTCATCCAGGGCAGTCTGAACAGCCTCTACGTCGTCCGGGTAAGTGGTGGTCCCGTCAATCGTGATGGCCGTATCCGCTGCCCAGACAACTCCAGCGAGGCTCAGACAGACGGTCGCCACGACCAGGCAGCACTTCAGGCCAGATGTTTGAATACTCATGGGCTTCTCCTTTGGTTTGGAGAACCGGTGCGACAATCGGTCTCCAGACAGAATTTGCTTAACAGCATCGTGCGGCCGATGCCGCTGCTGGATCGGAAGGCTATTGGGTTCTTGTTTGCAGACTTGTATGAATAGTCTGGCGAAGAAGTAGCGGCTGTTACCGCATATTTAAGTATAGATTACGGCAGCATTTACTGCGATTTGATGCATGCTCGGAGAAACTATTCTGAGTTCTTAATTGGGTGGGAAACGGCTATAAGGCACCCAGCCAAGCTAATGGCTGCTTCTCGGCGGAAAGCAGAACCTATTTGAGGCCATATCTTGGTTGCGGTAATGACTGCTCCCGGCCAGGAGCGGCCATTCGCATGCCACGATCCAGTTCTCCTGTCAGTTGAAAATACTAGCTTAGAAGCTGGACCAGTTTTTTCAGGCTAGGTTAGACCAGTTAAGGCGCACCAGTCATAATTCTCCATTCTTAGCCTTCTTGAGGTCCACTAAAATGGATGATGCGATTACAAAAATATTCAGCGACGGGGTGATTAAAATTAAAGCCAGAACTGTGTATCCAACATAATCGTAGTCCTTAGTTCCTGTAGTCATTACAAAAAATAAAATTACTGCCAGCAATATTCCATTTAGCGCAAGAGTGATCCATTTGATTTTCGTACCCATTTTCATTTTCAAGGCACAATCTGCCTAACTAATAAATATCTGGCGAAAGGTTGCAGTATTTCACATACAGGCGAATTGCGTCGTGGCTTTCGTATCAGGAGTCGAAATCATGCCAGCCTTTCACGGGGCGATCCGCTGGGCGCTGGCACTCCCATTCCCGTCTTGGTGCAGTAGGCAGGCCAGGGCAATTTCTGCTTCTTGGCACATGGCAGAACTCCCCTGGACATGAATCTCAGGGGAGTTTATTTCTCAGTTCGGCCAAGAAGAGAACTCCCGTGGTTGTTCAGCTAAGAAAGCTTGGTTCTCAATCCGGCTAGCAAAGCATCGGGGAGATAGAATTCGTTCGGGGATGCCTAACCCGTGAGCCTGCTGGGCCTCACGGCCCATCGGCGGGGAACTACCCCGCCTGGCATTTCAACCTCTTATGGAATTACACATCGAGGAAATGGGTTTCTTTCATGCGGACGCGTTAGACATCGGGGTGACAGGCCACAGGTCGGCAGGCGAAGACCTGCACCCGCGTATCACCCCCAAAATCAGAAAATCGGGGCCTGAGTCGAATGGCCTGGAACTAGGCACCCCCACCGGCTTCGCTTCCACCCCGCACGGTGAACCACCCCAGGTGTTGTTTTCGGCCGCCAGGAAAATCAACCAGAGTTATGGGAATCCCTCCCTCGGAAGCAGTCCCGATAACAGTCTGGGAGGGCGTCAGACTGGCCGTTATCATGTTTCGGCCAGGGTGAATCGAGGTGATCATCCTGTGTCCGCCAAAGAAAACCGTGAATCCCTTTTCTTCCAGCCGACTAAAGCGGAACCAGAGTGCGGAATTCCCATTAGGCTGGGGATTGAAAGGCTCGGTCGCAACACCACTGCGCGGACCCCAGTCTTCAAGTTCCAGCAGTTTGGATTCTCGCAGACCCGCCAAAGGGTCCGAGTTGTGTTCTTCAATGGCAAGCCATCCACTGAGATACGCCAGGGCACTCAACCGGCACTCGTTGATTGAAAGCGTCCAACCGTCCAACTCGCAAAGTCGGCCGTCTCGAAAATCCTGCTCAACAGCCAGCATCGCCTGATCCGGGATGTCGGATGCACCGGTTGCCTGCAGGGCTGCCTCCAGTGTGGAACGAATGGTCTCTGCGCTGGACTCCTTCCCACGCAGTTGCTTCAGGTAGGTTTCACCGACCAGGGGCGACCATTGGCCGGAAACGATCAGTTCATCGAGGGTTTGCAGCGGTGCGGCACCAGCTATTCCGTCAGGGTTAGGGGGCGCACTGGCATTTTCCGGCAATAGCTGCCAGATACCATACAGGCCCAGGGCACCGACTCCGATTCCGGCGGCCGCCAGCAAGTCTCGACGCTGAAGCCGGGGCGTGCTCACGCCGCAGTTTCCATCAAATGGTCGGCAAGCCTCAACGTGAGGGCCACGAT
>CALKKN010000165.1 GCA_937995275.1 uncultured Lysobacterales bacterium
ACGGGCGGTTCCGGTTCGGGCCAGCGCACCTTCACGGAATTCAGCCCGATGATCGGCCTGACCTGGATCGTGCGGGAGCCGCTCAGGCTGTACGGCAACGTCTCTACCTCCTTCGACCCACCGGCGACCACCGAGCTGGCCAATCCCTACGGCCCGACCGGCTTCAACCCGGACCTCGAATCCCAGACCGCGACCAATTACGAAGTGGGGCTGAAAGGTCTGTTCGCAGGCCGGGCGCGCTTCGAAGTGGCGCTGTTCCGGGTCGACGTGAGCGATGAGATCGTGCCGTTCGAACTGGGGGGGTCCGGGCAGTCGTTTTTCCAGAATGCAGGCAGTTCCACCCACCAGGGGCTGGAAACGTCGCTGGTGCTGGAGTTGCTGCCCGGCCTGACCGGCGGCGCCAGTTACACCTGGTCCGATTTCACTTTCGACGAGTTTCGCGCACCGGGCGGCGCCGTGTTCGACGGGAACCGCATCCCCGGCGTGCCGGAACACCTGTTCCACCTGGACTTCGAATGGTCGCACGCCTCGGGGCTGTTCGCCGGCTGGGACCTGCTGTACGTCGGCCACTTCTATGCCGACAATGCGAACTCGGTGCGCACCGACGACTACCTGGTCTCCAACCTGAGGGCCGGCTACCGCTGGCGGTCGGGGCCCTGGTCGGTGGAGCCTTTCGCGGGCGTCAACAACCTCTTTGACGAGTCCTACATGTCGAACATACGGTTGAACGCGGGCTTCGGCCGCTACTATGAACCGGCGCCGGACCGCAACGTATACGGCGGCATCCGGGTGAGCCATACTTTCTGATCGGAGCGTCCCAGCATGCAAGACAGTGACAGCAAAAACTGGTCCATGGCCGATGTGTCGGCGAAGCCCGTGACCCACCGGGTAGCCGTCGCCGGCGGCCGGATAAGGCTGGGCGAGGAGGCCTTTCAGCTTCTGGTAGACGGCCGCCTGCCCAAGGGCGATCCGCTGGCGATGGCCGAGATCGCCGGCATCCAGGCGGCCAAGCAGACGCCCAACCTGATTCCGCTGTGCCATCCGATTGCGCTCAACCGGGTGATGATCCACTCCGTGCCGCGGCCGGAGGAACACGCGGTCGAACTGTTCTGCATCGCGGAGATCGCCGAGCGCACCGGCGTCGAGATGGAAGCCCTGACGGGCCTGTCCGTGGCCCTGCTGACCATCTGGGACCTGGTCAAGCCGGTCAACCCGGCGCTGGAGATATCGCGGACCCGCCTGCTGTACAAGTCGGGCGGCAAAAGCGGCACCTGGATCCACCCCGACGGCCTGCCGCCGGAGGTGGAGGCCCTGATCGCGGATCTCTACGAAATGTAGGAGCGGCTAAAGCCGCTCCTACAGCGGGCTCGCGAAGCCCCCGAGGGATCGTTCAGGGGTGGTGCGCGTGGCCGGCCTCGGCGCAGTGGCGGCAGTTGACCCACTCGGCGGCGCCGTTCGCGTAGTGCTCTTTTTTCCAGATCGGCAGGCGCAGTTTGGCCTGGTCGATGATGTATCGGCAGGCATCGAACGCCGGGCCGCGGTGCGCGGCGGATACGCCGACGACGACGGCCACGTCGGTCAGTTCCAGCAGCCCGCTGCGGTGGCTGGCGGCGGCGCGCGAGATTTCGAAACGCTCCATGGCCTCGTCGACGATCAGCAACCCCTCTTTGACGGCCAGCGGTTCGTAGACCTCGTACTCCAGCCGCAGCACCTGCTGCCCTTCGTTGTGGTCGCGCACCCAGCCTTCGAACTGCACGTAGGCGCCGCAGGACGGGTCGACGAGCGCGCGGCGGAAGCCGTCGGGATCGATCGGGCCGGCCGAAACGCTGAACCGCTTCATCCGCCGGCCACCGGCGGGAAAAAGAGGACCTCGTCGCCGTCCGAGAGCTCGGATTCCCAGCCCGCCATCTCGTCATTGATCGCGACCAGCGAGGCCGTGTAACGCTCCAGCGCAGAATGGCGGGCGACACACTCCGCGAACAGCGCGGCCGGCGTCGCGGCGGTTGTGTCGACGTGTTCCTCGGCGAGGCCGGCGGCTTCCCGGAAGGCGGCGAAATAGCGAACGATGATGCTCACGCGCTCAGCCCCCGAGGCGGTACATCTCGATCTTCGGTCTCTTCCGGCCCTGGGCGCCCCGCAGCTCGCTGTAGCGGTCGCCGCGCTCCGCCCAGACACCGCTGATGCGGTCGGCCAGCGCCTGGGGGTCCTCGCCGTGGCGGATCAGCGGCATCAGGTTCGTGCCCCGGTCGGAAAACAGGCAGGTGTAAAAGACCCCGTCGGCGGTGACGCGGGCGCGCGTGCAGCCGCCGCAGAACGGCTTGGTGATCGAGCTGATGAAACCGATTTCGCCCTGCCCGTCGAGGTATTCGTAGCGCCGGGCGGTTTCCGCCGGGTTGTCGGAGGCGACGGTACGGACCGGCCACCTGCGGCCGATCTTTTCCACCCATTCGGCGTTGGGCACCACGTCGTCCGGGCTCCAGTGATTGCTGTTGCCGACGTCCATGTACTCGATCAGGCGCACGCGATGGGGTGTGCCGCGGAAGTGCTCCAGCAGGTCGATAATCGTGTGGTCGTTGACGCCGCGCTGCACCACCGTGTTGATCTTGAGCCGGCGGAATCCTGCCGACTCGGCGGCCGCGATGCCGGCCAGGACTTCCTCCAGCTTGGCCTGCCCGCCGCTCATGTACGCCAGCACGTCCTCGTCGAGCGTATCCAGGCTCACGGTAATCCGGTCGAGACCCGCTGCCGCGAGGTCGTCCGCCAGCCGCGTCAACATGACGCCGTTGGTCGTCAGCGCAATGTCCTCCAGGCCCCTGATGCCCGACAGCTGGTCCACCAGCGCCGGCAGGCCGGGGCGCAACAAGGGTTCGCCGCCCGTGATCCGCAGTTTCTTGACGCCGAGCCGGACGAAGGCCCGCACCAGCGTCTCGATCTCGTGATCGGTCAGCAGGCGCTCCAGCGGCAGGAAGACCCCGCGGCCGTTCAGGGAATCGGCCGGCATGCAGTAGGTGCAGCGGAAATTGCAGCGATCGATGACGGACATGCGGAGTTCGCGCAACGGCCGCTGCAACCGGTCCTGAACCGGAACGGCCTCGACGAACTTCAGCGGCACATGCATGTCCATCTTCAGCTCCGGATCAGCTTTGCTTCGGCTGTTGTTGCAGCTGCCCCTTCTTCGCCTCCTGGTGATACTCCAGCGTACGCCGATAGAGCGCCACCACCTTGTCGACGCCGCTCGGCTCGAGTGCGCCCCGGTTGCCGGCGGCCACGAAGGTGGCGTATACGCACGATGCGGTCATCAGCGCACCGGACACCAGCTTCGGATCGATCTTCTCGTCTTTGAGCTGGTTGGCCAGTTCGATGAATTTGTTGGTGCAGTAACGGTGCTGTTCCTGGTCGTCCACGCGATCACTCCGAAATCCGGTCGTTGAAGGGCATCTATTGTATGCGGATTTGCGCTGCGATGCCTCGCGCCGGCGTTCAGCCGTCGCAGTCCAGGCCCGCAACCGAGGTCAGGCGGTCCAGGTCGAGGGTTCCGGCGGGGAAATCCTCTCCGGCCGGTTCATACTCTGCGGTGCCCGTGTCGCAGTCGAGCTGGAGCTGCAGGGAGCCCCATGGGCTGAGTTCCACGCTTGCCGGATCGAACTCCGCCCCGAAGATGCCGCCCGACGTCGTGAGCATGTCGTCGAAGACCAGCACGTCCCCGCCCACGATTTCGCCGGTGCCGAAGAACCAGCGCCGATTTCCCTCGGGGTCGAAGCTGAACCAGTAGACCAGCGCACGCTGGTCGAACAGGATCTCGAGCGCATACCCCTCGCCCGAATGCGTGGGGTCGTACCACGAGCCGCTGCGCGTGCTGATCTCTAGAACCGGAGCGCCGATGAACTCGTTACAGGGGATGCCCATCACGCGCGACAGGCGCGTCAGGTCCATACGTCCCTGGCGCCGGTCGCCGCCGTCCCGGTCGATCACCCAGTTCATCGCGCCGGAATCGCAGGAAGAAAAGATAAAATCAGCCGAGCCCACCGGGGTGCGGACGACCTGTTCCGGGTCGAAGTCGGGGCCGAACCGGCCGCCCGACACACGCAGCAGGTCGGGAAACAGGATACGATTGCCGCGAATTTCGCCGGTCGCGACATACCAGTCCTGGGCGCCTTCGGCGTCGTAGGTGAACCAGTACATGACCGCCCGGCTCTCATCGAGGATTTCGAGCACGAACCCCTCGCCGTTTCGATCGGGGTCGAACCACGCGCCGGAGGTGCCGGGTTCGATGACGAAGGGATCTTCCAGGGCCTCCGCGGTCACCGCGAACTGGATGGAAGCGTCGCTGCCGCCCTCATCGGTGCCGTCGACGCCCTCGGTATTCTCGTACCCCGACCACCCGCCGTTGAACCAGCGTGCCACCGTCGCCGGGTTGGCGTCGGTGCGATTTCCCGTCATGTCGAAGGTGTCGAGGTGGAGCGTGGCTTCGACGCCGGCCTGCACCAGGTCCTGGTTGGCGGGGGTGTCCAACAAGCGCACGCCCAGGGCGACGGCATCGTCACGGTAGCGCTGATAACCCCAGGGCGCCCCGCCCGGCTGATCCAGCCAGGCTCCGGCGATGAGTTCGGTCTCGATCGTGCCGTCCGCGGCGGTCAGATCGCCCTCGAGGTCGAGCGTGGACCCCGGCTGGCCCGGCAGCGGAACGACGCTGCCGTTCTCGCGCCAGCGCATCGGCTTGTCCCAGGCGATCCAGACCCGATAATCGCGCCCCAGTTGCAGCGGCTGGGACTGGAATCGGTGCAGTCGCCGTTCCGTGTCGCTGATGGCGTCCCACTCGGCCTCGAACACGGTCGCGCCGGTGGTGGAATCGATCATCCGCAGCGCGGTGACGGACGGCGGTCCGGCCTGTTGGTAATACGCCACGGCGAAGGTCCGGGCCAGTTCAGTACGGACCCGTTCCACCTCCGAATCGGGCAGTATGAAGCCGTCGTGCCCGTTGCGGCCCAGTCCCCCGTAGTCGGCGCCCATTCCGGGCAGCGGCGCATGGTAGGGGGCTCCGTTGGAGGGCTCGATCTCCAACGTCCAGGAGGGGACCCGGTAGGTGTACAGGAAATACTCGTCGGTGGTGCCGATACCCTGGTTCAAGGGCACGCTCTGCGCCGAACCGTACGCGTAATTTTTGCCGGCGGGAAATTGGCGGTGGTGGTCGGAGAACGTCCGCAGCAGCCGCTCGGTCAGGTCGGTCAGGCGGCTGTTGAAGGTCCTGCCCCAGAAATGTACCTGGGAGAACGAATGCATGTCGGTGTACATGCTGAGTTGGTCCGCGGGTCCGAACTGCGCGGCCGCATCGAGTGCGCGGGTTTCCGGCTCGGAGGCCTGGCTGGGGCCATGGTGAACCAGGCTGGCGGGGTTGTTGGAGGAACGCTGGGGATTGCTTGCCCAGAACGGTGCATTGTTGCGGTTGAGGTCGACGCCCAGCAGGTGGTCGTCGACGGTCAGCAGGTTGTCGTCCGGGTTGCCGTGCATGTTCTTGCGGCGCATGCGGCCGTCCCGCGGGGACTCTTCCGGATAGTTGGGGTCGGTGCCGAGCCAGTTGTGGGCCGGGTAACGCTGGGTTTGCAGGAAACCGTCCACGTTGAGGACCGGGATGACCATGACGTTGGCGTTCTCGCGCAGGTAGCTGAGGAGGTGGTGGTCGTCCGCCGATGTGGCGATCAGTTCCATGATCCCGGTGGCAACCTCCGGCGACTGCCACTCGCGGGCATGGATGCCGCCGTTGGAGAGCATCGCCTGTTCCGGAGTGCCGCGGGCGGTCAGGAAATCCGCGTCACCCAGGCGGTACATCCAGATGGTCCGCCCCTGGCGGGTGGCGCCGACGTTCTCCGCGTGAACCCACGGCGTCGTGGCGGCGAGGTCCTGGTGTCGGGTGTGCAGCCCGGTGTAAGTGCGGAACCCGGCGAAGGGCAGCGGGGTGTCCACCGGGATCGGTACCGGGTACCCAAGTGCAATCACGGAATTATTGGTGACCGGCGCGTTTTCCACCCACTCCACGATCCGGGCGTCGACCTGCGCCAGGGCCGGAGTGGCGATCAGGAGGGTCAGCAGCCACGCGAAGCGGGCCAGTGTTGGGCGCTGTTGTCTCATTGCCGGTTCCCTCCCGCATTCTGCCGCGCCGTTTCGACGGCGATCTCGGCGCGCTGGGCCTGCAGGCCCGCGCCGCTCACGGCGAGTTCTTCCAGCCGCTCCCTGACTGCAGGGCTCTTGCTTTTCGACAGCGCCAGGGCCGCTGCCGGCCCCAGCGCCCGGTCGGCCAGCCTCGCGAACAGCAGTTCCGCGACTTCCGGTTGGTGAAGCACCCCCGGTGCCAGTTCGGCGATGGCCAGGGATGCGTTGACCGTGGGCGCGTGGCGGATGGCATGGAGCAGGAGGTCGGCCCGCTCGATCTCGTCCAGGGTCTGCGCGGCGGATCGCAGTGCGGGCGCCAGGTCCGGCCCGCCGCCCGCGGCGACCGTGCCCTCGAGGACTGCCGGGTCCGACAGCAGGATGCCGGCGCGGGCAGCGACTGCCGTCAGGCCCGGCTCGGCAGGCAGCCGCTCGAGCGCCTGGTCGGCCAGCCCGCGCAACGGTTCCGCCCCGGCCCCCTCGAGGCCGTCCACAAATCCACGCTGGCGCGCCGGGCCGGCGGCCCGCCAGGCTTCCAGCCAGGCCTCGTTGCCCTGCTGGAGCAGCCGGCTGGACTCAGCCGCTGCCGCCTGGCGCTGCCAGGAATGGAGGGCGCCGGCCGCGGCGGTGCCGATGCCGTACAGCGGCACGCCGGCCAGCGGGTAGTCGTCGTGGGGCACCAGGGTTTGGGGCTGGTACCCGAGCAGCCAGTCCGTCACGTCCCGGCTCACCGCACCCGGCGGCAGGTCCGCCAGGCCGAGCGCGAATGTGTGCAGCACCCGTTCGCGCGCGGGTGCGGGCCAATCGGCGCGTTCCGCCACCGACGCCAGGGCGCGCAGCAGGTCTTCGTCCCGGCCGGCGCGCGCCAGCTGGAACAGCGGCTTGACGGCGGCGACGGCGTCTACCTGCGCGGCGGCGTCCCGCGCTTCCCGCAGGGTCCAGTTGGGTTCCGGCAGGATCGTGTCCGCCTGCGCG
>CALKKN010000166.1 GCA_937995275.1 uncultured Lysobacterales bacterium
TGGATGGTCAGCCAGGCACTTTTCCGGCAGTGCTGGCCGGACCTCGGGCCGGCCGGGCGAGCGCTGTACGGCCCGGCCGAGGCCGATTGGAACGCCATCGGCATCGGCCTGCGCGAACGCTTCCTGGACAGCGTTACGCTGATCGAGTCCGCGCCCCGGGCGCGGGAACAGTTCGCCACGGCGGGGGGCGTTTACGTCAGCGAGCGGGCCTGGCGGCTGGACGGTTGGCAGCCCGGCGACACGCTGGACCTGTGCGATGACCGCGCCGACGTCCCCGTGCTGGGCGTGTACCATGACTATGGCAATCCGCAATCGCAGTGGATGGTCAGCCAGGCACTTTTCCGGCAGTGCTGGCCGGACCTCGGGCCGGCCGGGCGGGCGCTGTACGGCCCGGCCGAGGCCGATTGGAACGCCATCGGCATCGGCCTGCGCGAGCGCTTCGGCCTGGAGGCCGACCAGATGATCGACCAGGCCGCGCTCAAGGCTGCCGGCATGGCCGTCTTCGACCGGACCTTTACGGTGACGCAGGCCCTCAATACGCTGACGCTGCTGGTCGCCGGCATCGGCATCTTCTGCGCAATCAGCGCCATCCACCATCACCGCGTCGGCCAACAGGCTCTGCTGGCCAGCCTCGGCATGACGCGCCGGGAACGGGGCGGCCTGCTGCTGCTGCAGTGGGGGCTCCTGGGCCTGCTGTGCATGGCACTGGTGGGGCCATTCGGAGCGATCCTGGCCCACTACCTCGCCACCATCGTAACGCCGGTCGCCTTTGGCTGGAGTTTCCCGTTGCGCCTGGAGTGGCTGCACTACCTGGTCCTTGCGGCGTTGGCGTCGGCCTGCCTGGTGCTGGCGGTGCTGCTGCCTTCGCTGCGCCTGCTGGGCACCTCGCCCGCCGCGATGTTGCGCGAACAAACACTGTGAGCGCCGTGCTGCTGCGCCGTTGCGCCGCGCTGTCGCTGGCCGTTGTCTTCGGCGGCTGCGAGCCGCAGGGGCCGCCCTCCGGCGAGCCGGACCTGGCGGTGCTGGCGCAGAGCGCCGAAGGGTTTGCGCAAGCCCGGCCAGGCGCCCGTCTGGAGTTCCCCCGCGATCATGGCAGCCATCCGGATTTTCGGATCGAGTGGTGGTACCTGACGGCGAACCTCGAAGACGACCAGGGTCGGTCCTACGGCTTGCAGTGGACGCTGTTTCGGTATGCCGTGCGACCGCCCGGGGAGGCGGAACCGCCCACGCCCTGGCAGGACGCCCAGCTGTTCATGGCGCACCTGGGCCTGACGGCGCCCGACGGGCACGTGGCCTTTCAACGCTATGCGCGCGGCGGCGATCACGGCGGCGTGGCGCAAGCGGGCGTGACGGCATACCCGTTCGCGGCCTGGCTCGACGACTGGAGCCTCCGCAGCATGGGACCGGAATGGTTGCCGCTCGAGGTGTTTGCCTGGCAGGACGACTACGTCGTTCACCTGGAACTGGTGGGTGACCGCCCGGTTGTGCTCCAGGGCGACGGCGGATTTTCACAAAAGCACCCGTCGGGTGGCGGCTCTCACTACTACAGCCAGCCGTTCCTGAACGCAAGCGGTTACCTGCGGTGGGGCGGCGAGGTGGTGGAGGTGTCCGGCCCGGCCTGGCTGGACCGTGAATGGAGCAGCCAGTTCCTGCGGCGCGATCAGGCCGGCTGGGACTGGTTCGCGATCCACCTGGACAGCGGCGAAAAGCTGATGCTCTTCCAGCTCCGCACCCGGGGCGAGGGCGCGGACTTCCGGCATGGCGTGCTAATCGCCCCCGACGGCCGCAAGCAGCCGCTGGATGCCGCGCAAATGCAGTTCGATGTCCTGCAGGAGACACCCGTGGCGGGGCGCGCGCTGCCCTTGCACTGGCGGTTGGGGCTGCCCGGCATCGGTCGCTCGTTCGAGGTGTCGCCAGTGCATACGGACCAGTGGATGGACGTCGATTTTCCCTACTGGGAGGGCGCGGTCACTGTTCGGGGCAATGGTCCGGAAAACACCGGCCGCGGGTATATGGAATTGACCGGCTATTCGCCCCGGTGAATCCCAATCGCGGCTGAAGCCGCTCCCACAGGGTTCGGTTGTGTTGTGGGAGCGGCTTTAGCCGCGATTAATTTAGATGAAATCCCGAAAAAGGCCGCGAGGGGCTCAGGCGCAGCCCTCGAAACCCTCCGAATCCATCTTGGCCTCGTAGGGGCCGGCGACCTCCGCGCCGGGGGTCAGGCTGCCCTTGACGCCGTCCCAGTCCTCGGGCTTGAGCTGCACCATCCAGGCTGCGTAAGGATCTTCGTTGGCCAGGCTCGGATTGGTGAGCAGATCCTCGTTCACGGCCACGACCTCTCCGCCGGCCGCCGACTTCGCGGGCCCGACCCACTTGCCGGATTCGACCGTGGCGCAAGAGCGGCCCGCGCGCACCGAGCGGCCGACTTTTTTCGGCGTGAACGCCACCAGTTGCCCGGCCATCGCCGTGGCGATCGTGGTCATGCCGATCCGGACCGTGCCATCACCGACCTCGGTGAACCAAGTGTGATTCTCCACGTCGTACAGCAAGTCATCCGGCAGATTGCATCCGCGAACCGTTGGCATAATCAGGACCTCCTCGTTGATCGATCGTCGCTTCTGTCACTTCTACTGCGCTGACCGCCCGCCGTCAACCCCGCCGGTCAAGCCCGTGCGCAATGGCTTCGACGAGCAGCAGAACTCGCCGAGCTGTTCGGTTTCCATCTTGCCGCTGATGAACAGGTACAGGTGATTGGCGACCAGCGCCATCATCCGGGCCCTCTGCGCCGAGTCCTCGTGATCGGACTCAAGGGTCAGCAGGTTGTAATGATAGGCCAGCTCACGGCAGGTTTCCCGGCAGGCGTTGAAGCTGGGGTCCTTGTCGGCCCCCTGGCGATGCAGGGCCAGCAGCCGGAAACCCTCGCGCTCGTCGCGGGTCGGTTCCCTGCCCTTCGCGCGCACCCAGTGTTCGAGAACCCCTTCGCCCAGGGCCAGCAGTTCCGTGGCGTCCGCCGGATCCGGCGGCTGTTCCATCAGCCGCTGCAGGCGCCCGCCGATCTCCGCGAGGGACTGGCCGGCGGCATCATTCACGTCAGGCCCTTCTCTTTGACGAAGGCGAATGAATCCGAGACGTTTTCCTGTAGTCCCACGGCCCGCGGCTTCAGGCCCAGGGCCATGCCCAGCAATTGCGTGAAATAAATGATCTTGACGTGCGTCTTGATGCCGAGCGTCTTGGCCGCGCGGATCTGGTGCATCTCGAGGCCGCTGTGGCAGGTCGGGCACTCGGTGGCGATGACCTCGGCGCCCGCGGCTTCCGCCGTCTGCAGGATGTTGGCGACCAGCCGCGTCGACGTATCGCTGTCGGACAGCGTGTGCGCGCCCCCGCAGCAGGCGGTTTTCAACGGAAAATCGACGTTTTCCGCGCCGGCGGCGGCCAGCAGATCGTCCATGAAGTGGGGCTTGGACGTCGACTCGGTGCCGGGGCCGGCGTCCTTCTCCGGAAAAATGTGGCGCGGGCGGGTGTACATGCAGCCGTAGTAGTTGGCGATCTTGACGTCTTTCAGCGAGTTCTTGACCCGCTCCTTCAGGCCTTCCTCCCCGATCGCGTCCTTGATCCAGTCCAGCGCGTGGATCGTTTCCACCTGGCCGGCCTGGTAGGTCTCGTGGCCGGCCTTCTGCGACAGCTGTCCAACGACCTCCTTCGACTTATCTTCGTTCTCCAGATCCCACTCGGCCCGCTTCAGGTTGTGGTAACAGCCGTTGCACGGCGCCATGACCACGTCCATGTTCATCTTGTTGGCCGCAATCGACATGACCCTCGAGGACAGGTACGTCTGCAGCTTCGGATCGATGTTCTTCACCTCCATCGCACCGCAGCAATTCCAGTTGTCCACCTCTTTGAGCTTGAGGCCCAGCGCCTTGCCCAGCGCCTTGGTCGAGCGGTTGTAGGCGTGGCCGCTGCCTTCCAGCGCACAGCCCGGGTAGTAGGCCACCTCCGCGTATTTCTGCTTGCTGGTTTTCGTCTGCTTGTCGGACATGATGTTCGTTCCTGCTGTACCGCACCGCCCGCGGCGGCGCCGTGTGATTCCGTGTCAGATTTCCCGCTGCGCGGCCTGTACCAGGTCGTCGAGACCCAGCGCCTTGCGGCGGTAGGCTTCCTGCTCCTCGACGTATTCCTCAATGGCGGCGCGGGCGTCGCCCCAACCCCGGGTCTTCGGCGCCACCAGCGTGGCCAGCCCCATGCGGGTCAGCAGCCCGAGCGGCAGGTTGCGCAGCATGCCCTTGACCATCTCCACCATCCAGGGCTGGTGCAACGCCTGGCCGGTACGCTTGAAGAAGCGCTTGATGACGCGGCCGTCCTCGATCTTGCCCGTTGCGAAGACCTGTTCGCTGAACACCTCGTCGAAGATCATGGAGTGGGACTTCGGCGTGTGGCCCTTCAGCTCCAGCCAGTGTGAGGTCGCCTTCATGACGCCCTCGGGCACCACGTCGCGCGGGCAGACGTGGGTGCACTTGTGGCAGGACACGCACTGCCAGATGATGTCCTTGTCGCGCAGCAGTTCGGACTCCATGCCCATGCGGATCAGGTAGATCCAGTAGCGTGGATTGAAGTCCGGGTTGAGCTCGTTGACGGTGCAGGAGTTGGTGCAGGAGCCGCATTGCCAGCACCGGTGGATGTGCTCGCCCCCCGGCAGCGCGGCGATCTCATCTTCGAGCGCCTCGTTGTAGTCGCTGACGACCCGGCTCTCGATAAACGTGCTCCAGTGGCCGGAAACGTCGACGCCCTCGATTTCCAGGTGTTCGTGAACCTCGAGGTTTTCGGGACGGATCAGTGATTTTTCGTGAATGGGCATGGGTCAATCCAATAATGTGCTGTCTTCTAGGACGAAGGCCTCGCCGTCGATGGATTTGAGCCGCGTGCGGGACGTTCCTCCCGGGCCGGCGCGCACGCCGTCCAGGCCGAGGAGGCGGCGCGTGTGTTCCATCGGGTCGCCCGGCGCGGAAAAATCCGCCCGCAGGTACACGCCGCCCTGCGCGGCGATGTAGTCCGCGTAAATCTTGGCGCACAGCAGGTCGACGTACCACAGCGCATCGCGGAACACGCCGTTGTCGCTCAGGTACTGGCTGAGCTCCTCACGCAGCATCAGGTAGGTGCCGTAACCGTCCGGGACATCGATGGTGATGTTGTCGACATTGTCGTCGAACCAGATCTCGCGGATGACGCCGGTGTTCGCCTTGCGGTCCCACACCCAGCGGCACATCAGCGGGTAACGCTCCGGGTCGACGTTGTGCAGGATCTCCGCCGCCAGGTCGCGCACCCAGCGATGTTTGCGGTCCTCCGGGAAGCGGCCGCAAAAGTCGGCCAGCCGGTCGTCGGTCGTGGTGGTGTCCTTGATGCCGGCCAACAGCTCGGCGATCGCGGCGACCAGCTCGTCGTAAGGCGGTTTTTCCAGGTAAGGGCCCACCCGGCGGCGCACACTGGCCATGTACGCGCACAGGCCCTTGAAGCTGTCCGCCGGCAGGTCCGATAGCTCGCCGCTCTCGGCCAGCGGCTCCAATGCCTGCTGGAACATTTTACTTTTCAGCTTGAGCGCGTCGATCCACTGCTCGACGCCGCCCTGTTCCTCCGTGCCCTGCACCAGCGATTCCAGCGTCCGCGCCAGGATCGGACCGCTGAGGTCCAGCCGCGGCCGCTCGGGCTCGTCCTTCCGGTGTAATTGCAGGGAACGGGGGGAGGCCATCCGGGATTCCGTCAGCTGACCAGGCGCGCGGCGAGCTGCCGCTGCTCGAGCGCCGCCATCGCCGCCGCCTTGCCTTGCGCGATGGCGTCGTCGATCGTTTCCGGCCCGGTCGCCGCGCCGGCGACGAAAACGCCAGTCTTGTTGGTGAGCCCGGAGGCTGCGTAACTGTTGGCCTTGCCGATGTAGCCGTGCGGCTCCAGGTCCACGCCGAAGACCGCGGACAGGTCCGGATTGTCGACGTTCGGGTCCATGCCGATGGCGTGGACCACCATGTCAAACGGGATCGTGATGGGCCGTTTGACCAACGTGTCCTCGCCCTTGACGATCAGCTTTTCCCCGTCCGACGTCACCTCGGCGATACGGGCCTTGATGTACTTGACCTTGAATTCCTCCTGGCTCTTCCAGTAGTACTTGGTCTCGTACAGGCCGTAAGTCCGGATGTCCATGTAGTAGATGTAGACATGGCAGTCGGGCAGTTCCTCGCGGATCTCCATGGCCATGTTGGCGGACACCGTGCAGCAGATCTTGGAGCACCACTCACGGCCGATCTGGCGGTCGCGCGAACCCACGCACAACAGGATCGCAACGCGCTCGGGTTTGCGCCCGTCCGACGGGCAACGAACACCTTGCCCTGACGAAATCATCTGTTCGACCTGGGTGTTTGTTACGACGTCGGCAAAAGTCCCGAAACTCCATTCCGGTTTGTTGACCGGGTCAAACTGGGTGAAGCCCGTGCATAAAATCGCGGCCCCGGCCGTGATGCTGCTGCCGTCGGACAAGGTCGCCGTGAACCGGCCCGGTTCACCGTTGAATTCGTCGACGGTCTTGCCCTGAT
>CALKKN010000167.1 GCA_937995275.1 uncultured Lysobacterales bacterium
GGCGTCGAGGTCATCCTGACGCGTCTGCATGCCGGCGGTAAGTTTTCCGCGAAGAATTATAAATTCTCCGGCGGCCTGCATGGTGTTGGTGTGTCGGTCGTTAATGCCCTGTCACAACACCTTGAAGTCTGGGTGCGGCGTGGCGGCAAGGAATACAACATGGCGTTTGCCGATGGCGAACGTGTTTCCCCGCTTGAAGAAATCGGCAAGGTCGGCAGGCAGAATACCGGCACCACACTGCGCTTCTGGCCGGATCCGAAATATTTCGACACCGTGAAATATTCGCTTCCGCGTCTGCAGCACATATTGCGTGCCAAGGCGGTATTGTGCCCGGGTCTGCAGGTCAGGCTGCAGGTCGAGGCCGACGGCGAGAAACTGGAATGGTGTTATGCGGACGGACTGCGTGACTACCTGGCCGGTGAACTCGGTGATACCCCGATACTGCCGGAAGAGCCGTTTATCGGAAAGATGGAAGGCAATGACGAAAAGGCAGAATGGGCACTGGCGTGGTTGCCTGAGGGCGGCGATCCGGTTGCCGAGAGTTATGTCAACCTGATTCCAACCCTGCAGGGAGGCACGCACGTCAATGGGCTGCGCATGGGGTTGACGGAAGCCGTGCGTGAATTCTGCGATTTCAGAAATCTGCTGCCGCGGGGTGTAAAGCTCAGCCCGGAAGATGTCTGGGACAATTGCAGTTATATCCTGTCCGTCAAGCTGCACGACCCACAGTTCAGCGGACAGACCAAGGAGCGGCTTTCATCGCGTGAATGTGCGGCATTTGTTTCCGGCGTGGTCAAGGACGCCTTTGGCCTGTGGCTGAACCTTCACACGGAAATGGGCGAACGGATTGCCTGGCTTGCGATAGACAATGCACAGACGCGTCAGCGCGCGGGCAAGAAAGTGGTGCGCAAGAAGGTCACGAGCGGCCCGGCATTGCCGGGGAAGCTGGCGGATTGCACCTCGACAGACAATGAGCGCACCGAACTGTTCCTGGTAGAAGGCGATTCGGCCGGTGGTTCGGCCAAGCAGGCACGTGACCGTATCTTCCAGGCCATCATGCCGTTGCGCGGCAAGATACTGAATACCTGGGAGGTGGATCCTGCTGATGTGCTGGCCTCGCAGGAGGTCCATGATATTTCCGTTGCCATTGGTGTTGAGCCGGGCTCCAATAACCTGGGAAAATTGCGTTACAGCAAGGTTTGTATCCTGGCCGATGCCGATTCAGATGGCCTGCATATCGCAACCCTGCTGTGCGCACTGTTCCTCAGACATTTTCGTGAACTGGTTGAAGCAGGACATGTGTATGTTGCCATGCCGCCGCTATACCGCATCGATGCTGGCAAGCAGGTGTTCTATGCACTGGACGATGCCGAGAAACAGGGCGTGCTTGACCGGATCGCGGCTGAAAAGCTCAAGGGGAAGGTCATGGTGCAGCGCTTCAAGGGCCTTGGCGAGATGAACCCGATGCAGTTGCGTGAAACCACTATCGCCCCGGAGACGCGCCGGCTGGTGCAGTTGACCATCGATACGCAGGATGATACCCACAAGCTGATGGATATGCTGCTGGCCCGCAAGCGTGCCCCGGACCGGCGCGTCTGGCTGGAATCCAAGGGCGATATGGCGGTCATATAACGATGGATAGAGGGATGCATGCGTAATGTGCTTCCATAGACACAGTCATTACTCGCGCCAAGACGCCAGGAAGTAATATTTTTAGAGTCCCCGATAGGAGATCAGTAATCTCCCGCCTTTAGCCGGTGGAGTATTCACAACCTCTGTGTACTCTGTGAGCTCTATGGCAGAGGTTTTTTTATTTTACGTCGCGTCTTTGCGCGATTATTTTTGAATGAAACCTGAGCAGGTTGTTCCTTATGGAAACCATTGAACTCGATTACGAAGGCATCGAACAGCTGCCGCTGAAGACCTTTACCGAGAAGGCCTACCTGGATTATTCCATGTATGTCATTCTTGATCGCGCATTGCCGCATATCGGTGACGGCCTGAAACCGGTACAACGACGTATTATTTACGCCATGTCCGAACTCGGCTTGCTGGCAAGTGCAAAGCACAAGAAGTCGGCACGCACCGTGGGTGATGTGCTTGGCAAGTTTCATCCGCATGGTGATTCGGCCTGCTACGAGGCCATGGTGCATCTTGCGCAGCCATTTACCTGTCGCTATCCGTTGATTGACGGCCAGGGTAACTGGGGTTCGCCGGACGATCCAAAATCATTTGCCGCCATGCGTTACACCGAGGCACGGCTTGCGCCGTTTGCCGATGTGCTGCTGGCAGAACTGGGGCAGGGTACTGTTGACTGGGCCCCAAACTTTGACGGGACACTCGACGAACCCCGGCTGTTGCCCGCGCGTTTACCTGCCGTGCTGCTGAACGGGGCAACCGGTATTGCCGTGGGTATGGCCACGGACATTCCGCCGCATAATCTGAAAGAGGTTGCCGATGCGGCCGTCCTGTTGCTCGACAAGCCGAAGAGTACGATTGCTGATCTCTGCAAGATAATCAAGGGTCCGGACTTTCCAACCGGGGCTGAGATTATTACCCCGAAATCCGAGCTGGTCGAGGCCTACACGAGTGGGCGCGGCAGTGTACGCATGCGTGCCTGTTATGAAAAAGAGCGGGGTGAAATTGTTGTCACCGCATTGCCTTTTCAGACCTCGGGCGGAAAGGTGCTGGAGCAGATTGCGGCACAGATGATTGCAAAAAAACTGCCCATGGTGGAAGACCTGCGGGATGAGTCCGATCACGAGAACCCGACCCGCCTGGTGATCGTGCCGCGCTCCAACCGGGTGGACCTGGAACAGCTGATGAACCACCTGTTCGCGACCACCGACCTCGAACGGAACTACCGCGTCAACGTGAACGTCATCGGCATCAACGGCAAGCCGCAGGTGCTGAATCTGCGCGATCTGCTGAAACAGTGGCTGAAGTTCCGCATGGACACGGTGACGCGGCGGCTGAACTACCGGCTGGACCAGGTGGTCGACCGGCTGCACATCCTCGAAGGCCTGCTGGTGGCGTACCTCAATATCGACGAGGTGATCTACATCATCCGCCACGAGGACAAGCCCAAGCCGGTGCTGATGGAGCGGTTCACCCTGACCGGCACGCAGGCCGAGGCGATCCTGGAACTCAAGCTGCGGCATCTCGCAAAACTGGAGGAAATGAAAATCCGGGACGAGCAGGACGTCCTGTCGGACGAACGCGCGGAACTGGAGAAGATCCTCGGTTCGAAGGCGCGGCTGAAGACCCTGATCAAGAAGGAACTGCTGGCGGACGCCGAGCGGTATGGCGACGAACGCCGGTCCGTGCTGGTCGAGCGCGGCGCGGCCCAGGCCCTGCGCGAGGCAGACCTGGTGCCATCGGAACCGCTCACGGTGATCCTTTCGAAATCGGGCTGGGTGCGCGCCGCGAAAGGCCACGACATCGACCCGTCGACCCTGAACTACCGCGCCGGCGACGAGTTCCGGCATGCCGCCCTGGGCCGCAGCAACGAACAGGCGGTGTTCCTGGACACCCGCGGGCGCGCCTATTCACTGTCCGCCCACACGCTGCCGTCGGCACGCAGCCTGGGCGAACCGCTGACCAGCCGCTTCAACCTGCAGGCGGGCGAAAGGTTCCTTTGGACACTGTGCGGCGATTCGCAGCAGAAGATCGTGCTGGCCAGTTCTTTCGGCTACGGCTTCGTCACCGAGCTCGGCAACCTCCACAGCCGCATGAAGGCGGGCAAGGCGGTGCTCAGCGTGCCGCCGGGCGCGGAACCGGTGATGCCGGCGCTGACCGGTCCGGAATCGGGCGGCACCATTGTCTGCGCGACCTCGGACGGCTACCTGCTGGCCTTTCCGCTGGGCGACGTGCCGGAACTCACCAAGGGCAAGGGCAACAAGCTGATCAACGTTCCGCCGAAGCGGCTCAAGGCCGGCGACGAATTCATGGTTGGCGCAGCGGTCATGGGCGACGGCGACGAGATCCTGGTCTGGGCGGGCCAGCGTTACCTGCGCATGAGCATGAAGGACATCGAGCACTTCCGCGGCGAACGCGCCCACCGCGGCCGCAAACTGCCGCGCGGCTTCCAGCGGGTCAGCCGGATCGAGGTGGCCGCGGACTGAACCGCGCCGGCCGCGCCGACATGCATTGTACGGTCGAGAACCTGTTCGCGGACGGCGAGTGGGCGATCCTGGAGTGGAGCGACCCGAACGGACTGCGCGGCTGCGGTTTCTTCCAGGTGCGGTTGCCGACAGCCCATCGGGGTACTTGCGCCTTTTTCTGACTGAACCGTCTATACTTTGACGAGAAATGCACGGAAGCTCCATCTAACCTTCGGGAGAGGGATCATGACCGGTCACCAAACACTCTTCACACGGATAATGCTGTTGGCAGCGCTGGCCTGCGCCACCGCGGCATCCGCCCCACTGTTCGCCGCCGACCTCGTGGTCACGCGCTATTTTTCGGGCCTGTGGGACCAGCCCCACCAGGAAAGCCAGGGCATCATGCTGCAGATCGTCGACAGCGATCCGGAAATCAAGAAGGCCGTCGCCTACTGGTTCACCTACGGGGAGGACCTCGAGTCCGCCTGGTTCATCGGCATCGGCCAGGTCGTGGGCGACCAGGTAGTGCTCGACATGTATGGCGTCAGCGGGGTCGGGTTCATGGAGGACAGCGTGCCCGACGTCAACAACGCGGAAACCATTGGCGGCATGGTGCTGAGCTTCCGCAACTGCAACCACGGCACGGCCAATTACGACTTCGGCGACGGCGAGCAGGGCAGCGGCGAATTCGAGATCAGGAAGCTCGCGGGCCTGTACAACTCGCGCTGCAGCGGCGGCATATCGGACGACACCCCGGGCAACGCACGGCCCGTCAAGCTCGAAGTCGACCTCCTGCCGGCGCGCGAGGGGGTGACCGGCAAGGGCAAGGCGAAATTCTGGGAACGTGCCGACCGCTCGGACTTCCACGTTTCGGCCGAGGACATCGCTGACGGGGATTACGACATCCTGGTCTGCGACGCGGTGGTGGGCACGCTGCCCGTCACGGCCGGTTACGGCCACGCCGAGTACCGCAGCCCCGGGGCCGAGGGCAAGACGCTGCTCACCTTCAAACCGCACGATTGCCCGGTCGCGCTGCACGATGTCGACGGTGCCGTGCTGAGCTCGGGCGACGAGGTTCTGGCGCCAAAACCGAACCCCGGCAAGGGCCCCGGTCCCGGCACCGGCATGACCGATCTCGAGGCCGACCTACACAGCACCGGCGTGATTGCGGGGGCGGAAGGCGAGGCCGAGTACCGCATCAAGATGAACAGCACCGAGTTCGAGGTGGAGGTCAGGGACGTGCCCGAGGGCCTTTACCCGCTCGATGTCGGCGGCATCGAGCGGGGCCAGGTCGAGGTCCTGCCCAGCGGAACCGATACCAAAGGCAAACTCCGCTTCAGCGATCCCCAGAAAGAGGAGCGCCTGCCGCTCGACTTCGACCCGCGCGGCCAGTGGATCGAGGTCCGCAGCGGCCTCGACGTGATCCTGGAGGTACCCTTCCCCGAAGAATAGTGCCCCGGACGTGGCCCTCAGAACATCGCCCGTGCTTTTTCCAGTGCGTCGGCCAGCACGTCGACTTCTTCCAGGGTGTTGTAGAGCCCGAACGAAGCCCGTGCCGTCGCGGGCACACCGAAAAATTGCATGACGGGCATCGTGCAATGGTGCCCGGTGCGCAGGGCCACGCCGTAATGGTCGACGATGGTGCCGAGGTCGTGCGGGTGGATGTCGCCCAGCGTGAAACTGACGACCGGAGCCTTGTTACCGGCCGTGCCGATAATCCGTAAGCCGTCGATTTCCCGGAGCCGCTCGGTGGCGTATTTCAGCAGGGATCTCTCGTAGGCGGCGATGACCTCCAGGCCCAGCCCGTCGAGATAGTCGACGGCCGCCCCCAGCCCGACGCCGCCGGCGATATTGGGCGTCCCGGCCTCGAACTTGGCCGGTAGCTCGTTCCAGGTGGACTGCTCGAACGTGACGCGGCTGATCATCTCGCCGCCGCCCTGCCAGGGCGGCATGGACTCCAGCGTCGATTCGCGCGCCCACAACGCGCCGATTCCGGTCGGGCCGTACATCTTGTGCGCCGACAGGCAAAAGAAATCGCAGCCCAGCGCCTGGACGTCGACCCGGCTGTGGGGCATGGCCTGGGCGCCGTCGACCAGCACGGGGATGCCGTGACGCTTCGCCATGCGGCAGATTTCGGCCACCGGATTGATGGTGCCGAGCGCGTTGGAGATGTGCACCACGCCCAGCAGCCTGACCCGGTCGGACAGCAATGCCTCGAGCGCGTCCAGTTCCAGCTCACCGCGGTCATTGATGGGCGCCACCTTCAGAACCGCGCCGGTCTGCTCGCGCAACATCTGCCACGGCACGATGTTCGAATGGTGCTCCATGTGCGTGATCAGGATTTCGTCACCCGGTTCGAGCCTGGGGCGCAGGTAACTCTGGGCGACCAGGTTGATCGCCTCGGTGGTCCCCCGCGTGAAGATGATCTCGCGCTCGCTGTCGGCGTTGATGAAGCGCGCCAGCCCGCGGCGCGCGCCTTCGTACAGGTCGGTGGCCTCCTGGCTCAGGGTATGCACCCCGCGGTGCACGTTGGCGTTGTGTTCGCGGTAGAAACGGTCGGTGGCTTCGATCACCGCCAGCGGGCGCTGCGCGGACGCCGCGGTGTCCAGGTACACCAGCGGCTTGCCGTGCACGGTCCGCTGCAGGATGGGGAAATCCCGCCGCACCCGCTCGATGTCAAAAGGTTGTGCCGCTGTCGGGTTGGTCATTGGGGTGCTCATGGTTTGGCGGTACCTGGTAGTTCACAATCGCGGAAATTAACAATCGCGGCTGAAGCCGCTCCTACATTTTCAGCATCGCGGCGTCGAGCAGGCCGCCGATCCGCCCGGCCAGAATCGGGTCCGCCACGCGATCGGTGACGGCGCGGCAGAAGGCCGCGGTCAACATGCGCCGCGCGGCGCCGTCGGTCAGGCCGCGGCTGCGCA
>CALKKN010000168.1 GCA_937995275.1 uncultured Lysobacterales bacterium
ACGGTTTCC
Source organism: uncultured Lysobacterales bacterium (assembly GCA_937995275.1). Lineage (GTDB taxonomy): Bacteria > Pseudomonadota > Gammaproteobacteria > Xanthomonadales > SZUA-36 > CALKKN01. The sequence goes on from CALKKN010000168.1 coordinate 10, forward strand.
TGGCCGAGAACGCCGACTTCGCCGAGCGCGTCGAGGAGAGCGGCTTCATTTTCATCGGTCCGCGCCCCGAGACCATCCGTCTGATGGGCGACAAGGTGTCCGCTATCCGCGCCATGCGCGAAGCGGGCGTCCCCTGTGTCCCCGGGTCGGACGGCCCACTGCCGGAGGACCCGCTGGAGTGCGCCCGGATCGCCCGGGGTGTCGGCTATCCGGTGATCATCAAGGCGGCAGCCGGAGGGGGCGGCCGCGGCATGCGCGTCGTCAACACCGAGGCCCATCTGCACAACGCCCTTCAGCTGACCCGCCAGGAGGCCGCCGGCGCCTTCGGTGACGCCACGGTGTATCTCGAGAAGTTCCTGGAAAACCCGCGCCATATCGAAGTCCAGGTGATCGCGGACCAACACGGCGAGGCAGTGCACCTGGGCGAGCGCGATTGCTCAAGCCAGCGGCGCCACCAGAAGGTCATCGAGGAAGCCCCCGCCCCCGGCATCTCCGCGGAGCAGCGCAACGAGATCGGCATGGTGTGTGTCGAGGCGTGCAAACGCATCGGCTACCGCGGGGCCGGCACCTTCGAATTTCTCTATGACAGCGGCCACTTTTATTTCATCGAGATGAACACGCGCATCCAGGTGGAACACCCGGTGACCGAGCGGATCACCGGCGTCGACCTGGTGCGCGAGCAAATCCTGGTGGCGGCCGGGGAACGGCTGAGCATCCGGCAGGAGGACATCCGGATCCGTGGGCACGCCATCGAGTGCCGCATCAACGCCGAGGATCCGGAGACGTTCCGGCCTTCGCCCGGACTGATCGAAGGTTTCCATGCGCCGGGCGGTCCCGGAATTCGCTGCGACACGCATGTTTACGATGGTTACCGCGTGCCCCCCAATTACGACTCCATGATCGGCAAGATCATCGCCCACGGCCAGAACCGCAACATGGCCATCGCCCGCATGCGGGTGGCCCTGGACGAACTGGTTCTGGACGGCATTCGCACGAATGTGCCGTTGCACAGGTGGCTGCTCTGGGACCCGGGTTTCCTGCGCGGCGGCTTCAACATCCATTACCTCGAAAAGCGCCTGCTCGAGCGCAAAGGCTGAGCGGTGCCTGGCGCAGTCGCGCTGACGGCGCGGTAGAGCGCTACACCTGACCATGCCCTGGCTGGAAGTCACCATTCGCGTAGGGGCCCCGGACGCCGGGGACGCCGAGGACGCGCTGGAGCGGCTCGGTGCGCTGGCCGTCACCCTCGCGGACGCCGCCGACGACCCGGTTCTCGAGCCATCGCCGGGCACCACGCCCCTGTGGCCCAGCTTGCAGGTGCGCGGACTGTTCGACGCGGATGTCGAGCGCAAGCAGATCGTCGAAGGCCTGCAGGCCGCCTGCGGACCGCAGCGTCCCGCCCTCATCGAGTGGCGGGAAATCGGCGAGCGCGACTGGGCCCGGGCCTGGATGGACCGGTTCCAACCCATGCGATTCGGGCGCCGACTGTGGGTCGTACCCTCCGGCATGGAGATTTCGCCTGCCGCCGGGAATATCGAGCTCCGGCTGGACCCGGGGCTGGCCTTCGGCACCGGCACGCATCCGACGACGGCCCTGTGCCTCGAATGGCTCGACGGGCACGAGGTGGCGGGCCGCCGCGTGGTGGACTTCGGCTGCGGCTCGGGCATCCTGGGAATCGCCGCGGCACTGCTGGGGGCGGCAGCGGTCGTGTGCGTGGACAACGACCACCAGGCGCTGGAAGCCACCGCCGCGAACGCCGGGCGCAACGGGGTCGCGGAGCGGCTCGCCTGCCGGCCGCCGGAACGATTTACGGAAACCCGGGCGGACATCGTCGCGGCCAACATCCTGGCCGGTCCGCTGCAGGGTTTGGCCCCGGTCCTTACGGGGTGTCTGCAGCCTGGCGGGTGGCTGATTCTGTCGGGTTTGCTCGCGGAACAATCCGACGATGTGGCAGCGGCGTACCGGCCGGCCTGCGTGGTAACCGGTTCAGCCGAGTCGGAGGGTTGGGCAAGGCTCGACCTGCGAAAACTGTAGCAGCGGCTATGTGGGAGCGGCTTTAGCCGCTCCCACAAAACCGCTCCTACAGCCGCTCCTGCAACAGCTACCACTTGGTGGGGCGTTCGGGGAGGGCATTGTAGCGTTCGACCGACTCCAGGATCTCGCGGCGGGCCGCCGCGGCGTCTTCCCAACCCTTGATGTTGACGTACTTGCCGGTTTCGAGGTCCTTGTAGTGGTCGAAAAAGTGCTGGATCTGCAGCCTCAGCAACTCGTCGACATCTTCCAGTTCCCGGACGTTCCGATACAGCCCGGTGATGTCCTCGGTCGGCACCGCCAGGATTTTGGCGTCCTCGCCCGACTCGTCCTCCATGCGCAGCAGGCCGACCGGCCGGCAGGTGACGACGACGCCGGACACCACGGGCACCGGCATCACCACCATCACGTCCGTCGGGTCGCCATCGCCGCACAACGTGTGCGGGATGTAGCCGTAGTTGCAGGGGTAGTGCATGGCGGTCTTGAGCATCCGGTCCAGGAACAGTGCGCCCGAATCCTTGTCGATTTCGTATTTCACCGCCGGGCTATGCATCGGGATTTCGATGATGACGTTGACGTCGTTGGGCACATCCCGGCCGACGGGAACATCCTGCAGGCTCATGTGGAGCTCCGGCTATGGTTGGAAGACCAGCCATTATAGCTATAAAATGGCGCTCCCCGCCCGGCCGGTCCGGCCGCGGACAGGAGGATCGCTCACCATGCCCGAAGAAACCGAAGACGCGAAGCCGCGCGGCTTCATCATACCGATCGGCGGCGCCGAAGGCCGCGGCCGCAAATCACCAATTCTCAGCCGGTTCGCGGATCTTTGCGGCGGCGAGGAGGCGCGGATCATGGTGATCCCGACCGCCTCGCTGCGTAACGAGACCGGCCCGGAGTACGCGGATTTGTTCAGGTCGATGGGCGCCAGGTCGATGTGCGTGCCCATCGAAAAGCGCGAGGACTGCTTCGAGTCGGAAACCCTGCGCATCCTCGAGAACGCAACCGGGATCTTTATCACCGGCGGCAACCAGCTGCGCCTGTCGACGATACTCGGCGGCACGCCCGTCGCGCGCCGGATCCGCAAGTTGAACCTGCAGGGCATCCACGTCGCCGGCACCTCGGCCGGCGCCGCCATCGTCTCCGAACACATGATCGCCGGCGGCCGCAGCGGGTCTTCGCCACGCGAAAGCGGCGTCGAGCTGGCGCCCGGGCTGGGCCTGACCAACCGGGTCATCATCGACCAGCATTTCAACCAACGCCAACGCATGGGACGCCTGCTGGCCGCACTGTCCTTCAACCCCTTTGCCTGCGGCCTGGGCATCGACGAGAACACGGCCGGCTTCATCGGTCCGGACGGCAAGATGGAGGTTGTAGGCAAGGGCACCATCACGGTGGTCGATCCTGCCGATCTGCGCCATTCCTCGATGAGCTACGTGCGGCGCGCCGAGGCCGTCACGCTGATCGGCCTCAAGCTGCATGTGCTCGCTCAGGGCGCGCATTTCAATACCGAAACACGTCTGGCCACCATCGACTGAGCCAACGCGTGCCGGTGCCGTTTGGTGCTGGAGGAACACTGGCGTTAAGATGCCCTGACCTCTTATTAAAACAGGTCGCGCGCCATGAGAATCCTGGCCACCAACGTTTACGTCGGGCCCAGCCTTTATGCCCATTTCCGAGTCATCCGGCACCAGGTCGATATCGGCGCGCTGGAGGAGTGGCCGTCCATCAGGCTGGGAGAGGGTTTCATATCGGAACTTGTCGAGGCCTTGCCCGGCCTGTCCAGGCATGGATGTTCCTACGGCGAAGCCGGCGGTTTCCTGCGGCGTTTGCGCGAGGACGAAGGCACCTGGATGGCGCACATCTGGGAGCACGGGGCCCTCGAACTGCAAAACATGGCGGGTTCCGACGTCTCCTTCGGCAAGACACGCAGCGCCGGTCCGCCCGGCCATTACAACATGGTGTTCCAGTACCAGCAGAAGGACGTGGGGCTCGAAGCGGCCCGCATCTCGCGCCAGCTTCTGCTGATCCTGCTGCCGCAGGAGTTGCAGGCCGAGTTCGAGGGCGAGATCGAGGAAGAATTCGATTTTGAGGAAGAGCGTGACGCATTCATCCGTTTCGCCCAGCGCAAGGAACTCGGCCCCAGCACCGCTTCCCTGGTCAAGGCCGCCGAGGAGCGCGAAGTTCCCTGGTTGCGGTTGAACAAGTACTCTCTGGTGCAGTTCGGACACGGCCGTTACCAACAGCGGATCCAGGCCACCATCACCAGCAAGACGCCGCACATCGGAGTCGAGATTTCCTGCGACAAGGAGGATACCCACAACCTGCTGCGCGACCTCGGTTTGCCGGTGCCGCAGCAGCGGCTTGTACGCTCTGAACGCGAGGCGCTGCGCGCCGCCCACCGGATCGGCTTCCCGGTGGTTGTGAAGCCGCTGGATGCGAATCACGGCCGGGGCGTCTCGATCAACCTGGTCGAGTCGGCACAGGTCAGTACGGCCTTCGAGGTTGCCCTGCAAAGCGCGCGCGGCAGCAGCGTGCTCGTGGAGAGCTACATCGAAGGGATGGATCACCGCATGCTGGTTGTCAATGATGAGCTCGTCGCAGTCGCCAAGCGGGTGCCCGGGCACGTGGTCGGCGACAGTCAACACACCATCGCCGAACTGATCGGGATCGTGAACCAGGACCCGCGCCGCGGCATCGGCCACGAGAAGGTCCTGACCCGGCTCGAACTGGACCACCAGGCGCGGCGCCTGCTGAGCAAGGCCGGGCTGGATGAAGATTCGGTGCTGCCGTACGGCGAGGTGTTTTACCTGCGGTCGACCGCCAATCTGTCCACCGGCGGCACCGCTATCGACATGACCGACGTGGTCCATCCGGATAACCGGCAGATGGCGGTGCGCGCTGTGCAGGCGGTCGGGTTGGACGTGGGCGGCGTGGATTTCCTGACAACGGACATCACCAAGTCCTACAAGGAAGTCGGCGGTGCCATCGTGGAGGTCAACGCTGCTCCCGGGTTCCGCATGCACGTGGCGCCCTCGGAGGGCGAGCCGCGGGACGTGGCGGGCAAGGTCATGGACATGCTGTTTCCGCCCAGCAGCCCGACCCGCATCCCCGTGGCCAGTATCACCGGCACCAACGGCAAGACCACGACCTCGCGAATGCTTTCGCACATCCTGAAAACAGCCGGCCACTCGGTGGGCATGACCTCGACCGACGGCGTCTACATAGACGGACGTTTGACCGTCAAGGGCGACATGACCGGTCCGACCTCGGCGCACATTGTGCTGCGCGATCCCACCGTGGACATGGCGGTGCTCGAGACGGCGCGGGGCGGCCTGCTGCGCGCCGGGCTCGGCTATCGGCGATGCGACGTGTCCGCGTGCCTCAACGTCGCTTCCGACCATCTCGGCCTGCA
>CALKKN010000169.1 GCA_937995275.1 uncultured Lysobacterales bacterium
GCCTGCTTTTTCAAGTGCCTCGGCAAAGGCGGCATTTTCCGAGAGGAAGCCGTATCCGGGATGCACGGCCTCCGCGCCAGTGGCTTTGATGGCATCGAGTACCCGATCCACTCGCAGATAGCTGTCAGCGGATTTGGATCCGCCGAGGTGGTAAGACTCATCAGCCATCTGCACGTGAACGGCCCGGGCGTCTGCGTCGGAATAGACGGCAACCGTCTGGATACCCATTTTGCGGGCCGTGCGGATGACTCGACAGGCGATTTCACCGCGATTGGCAATCAGGATTTTTTTGAACATCTGGTTTCCTAAAATGCGCTCTGTGGACTTAGTTTAAGCCGCTGAGGGCTCAACTAAAGCCGCTGAGGGCTCAACTGAAGCCGCTGAAGGCTCAAATAAAGACGCTGAGGGCTCAAAGCGGAATGTTGCCGTGTTTTCGCCAGGGGTTTTCCAGCTGTTTGTCCCGCAGCATCGCAAACGACCGGCATATCCGGGTTCTGGTTTCACGCGGCAGGAAGACATCGTCGATGTAGCCGCGGCTGGCGGCGATGAATGGATTGGCGAATTTCTTCCGGTAATCCCCGGTGTGCCCGGCGATCTTCTCCTCGTCGCCGCGGTCCTTGCGGAAAATGATCTCCACCGCGCCCTGCGGCCCCATCACGGCGATTTCCGCGCTGGGCCAGGCGAGGTTCACGTCCCCCCGCAGGTGCTTGGAACTCATGACGTCGTAGGCGCCGCCGTAGGCCTTGCGGGTGATGACGGTCACCTTGGGGACAGTGGCCTCGGCGTAGGCGAACAGCAGCTTGGCGCCGTGCTTGATGATGCCGCCGTACTCCTGCGCACTGCCCGGCATGAAGCCCGGGACGTCTACGAAGGTGATGATCGGAATGTTGAAGGCGTCGCAGAAGCGTACGAATCGCCCGGCCTTGATCGACGACTTGATGTCCAGGCAGCCGGCCTGCACCAGCGGCTGGTTGGCCACGATGCCTACCGGATAACCGTCCATGCGGGCGAAACCGATGACGATATTCTCGGCGTGTTCCGGCTGAAGTTCCCAGAATTCGCGGTCGTCCACCACCTTAAAGATCGCCTCCTTCATGTCGTAGGGCCTGGTCGGGCTGTCCGGGATCAGCGTGTCGAGCGACATCTCCATCCGCCCGGCATCGTCCGGGGTAGGCCGGAACGGTGGCTTATCGCGGTTGTTGGAAGGCAGGTAGTTGACGAAGCGACGCACCATCAGCAGCGTTTCCACGTCGTTCTCATACGCACAATCGCAGACGCCGGAAATCGTGGAGTGCGTCGTCGCGCCGCCCAGTTCCTCGGCAGTGATGATTTCGTGCGTGACCGTTTTGACCACGTCCGGGCCGGTCACGAACATGTAGGAGCTGTCCTTGACCATGAAGATGAAGTCGGTCATGGCCGGCGAGTAAACGGCGCCGCCGGCGCAGGGTCCCATGATCACGGAGATCTGCGGGATCACGCCCGAGGCCAGCACGTTGCGCTGAAACACCTCGGCATAGCCGCCCAGCGACACCACGCCTTCCTGGATGCGCGCACCGCCGGAGTCATTGAGGCCGATGACCGGCGCGCCGACCTTCATCGCCTGATCCATGATTTTGCAGATCTTTTCGGCGTGGGCCTCCGACAGGGAGCCGCCGAACACCGTGAAATCCTGGCTGAAGACGAACACCATGCGCCCGTTGATCGTGCCGTAACCGGTGACGACGCCGTCGCCGAGCACCTTTTTGCCCTCCATGCCGAAGTCGGTGCAGCGGTGCTCGACGAATTGGTCCCATTCCTCGAAGCTGCCCTCGTCCAGCAGCAACTCCAGGCGCTCGCGCGCGGTCAGTTTGCCGCGGTTGTGCTGGGTGTCGATGCGCTGCTGCCCGCCGCCGAGGGCGGCCGCCCGGCGCTTTTGTTCCAATTGTTCGACGATTTCCTTCATTGTGAATTCCCCGTGGTGCGCCCGATTCCCGCGCCCGGCATCCGAATCAGCCGGCGTGCTCGTGAGCCTGCCGCCGCGCTTCGATGTTATCCAGGACCTCACGCGCGGCGAGCAGGATGTTGGTGCCCGGCCCGTAGATCGCCGCGACGCCGGCTTCCCGCAGCGTAGCGAAATCCTGCGGTGGTATCACGCCGCCGCAGATTACGATGATATCCGACGCGCCTTCCCTTTTCAGACCCTCGATGACCTGCGGCACCAGCGTTTTGTGGCCGGCCGCCTGCGAGGAGATGCCAATTACGTGAACGTCGTTCTCGATGGCTTCCCGCACGGCCTCGTCGGGTGTCTGGAACAGCGGCCCGATGTCGACGTCGAAGCCGAGGTCGGCGAAGCCGGTGGCGATGACCCGGGCGCCCCGGTCGTGGCCGTCCTGCCCCAGCTTCGAGACCAGCATGCGCGGCCGGCGCCCCTCGGCGCGGGCAAATGCCTCCACCAGCCCCTGCGTGGCGGCGAACTCCTCGTCATCGGCGTAGGCCGCGCCGTAGACGCCGGAGATGGAATGCGTCATCGCCCGGTAACGACCGTAGACAGCCTCCAGGGCGTCGGAGATTTCGCCGACCGTCGCGCGCGCCCGCGCGGCCTCAATGGCCAGGGCCAGCAGGTTGCCGGTCTCGTCGCGGGCCGCTGACGTCAATGCCGCCAAAGCGTCCCGGCAGGCCTCTTCATCGCGGCTGTCGCGCACCGCCCTGATGCGGCGGATCTGGGCCTCGCGAACGGCGGTGTTGTCGATATCGCGGATTTCGACCGGCGGCTCTGCCTCGAGACAGTACCGGTTGACGCCGACGATCAGCTCCTCACCGCGGTCGATGCGGGCCTGGCGCCGCGCGGCGGCCTCCTCGATGCGCATTTTCGGCATGCCGGACTCGACGGCCCGGGTCATGCCGCCCATGTCCTCGACCTCGTCGATGAGCCTGCGCGCCTCGGCTGCCAGGTCGGTAGTCAGGCGTTCGACGTAATAGGAGCCGGCCAGGGGATCCACCACGCGCGTGATGCCGGTCTCTTCCTGCAGCACCAGCTGCGTGTTGCGGGCGATACGCGCGGAAAACTCGGTCGGCAGGGCGAGCGCCTCGTCGAATGAATTGGTGTGCAGTGACTGGGTTCCGCCCAGCGCCGCGGCCAGGGCCTCGATGGTGGTCCGCATGATGTTGTTGTAGGGATCTTTCGCGGTCAGGCTGACGCCGGACGTCTGGCAGTGCGTCCGCAACATCAGCGAACGGTCGTTCTGCGGCGAAAACTTCTCCGCCATCAGCGAGGACCAGAGCAGGCGCGCGGCGCGCAGCTTGGCGATTTCCATGAAGAAGTCCATGCCGATCGCGAAGAAAAACGACAGGCGGGGGGCGAACGCGTCGACGTCCAGGCCGCTGGCGATGGCCGCGCGCACATACTCGATGCCGTCCGCAATCGTGTAGGCCAGTTCCTGGGCGCAGGTCGCGCCGGCTTCCTGCATGTGGTAGCCCGAAATGGAAATCGAATTGTACCGGGGCATGTTGGCCGCGGCGTAGGCGATGATGTCGGAGACGATCCGCATGGACGGTTCAGGTGGGTAGATGTAGGTATTGCGGACCATGAATTCCTTGAGGATGTCGTTCTGCAGCGTGCCCGCCAGTCGCCCGGGCGCCACCCCCTGTTCCTCCGCGGCGACGATGTACATCGCCATGATCGGCAGCGCGGCGCCGTTCATCGTCATCGATACGGACATCCTGTCGAGCGGAATGCCGTCGAACAGGATTTTCATGTCCTCGACGGTGTCGATCGCGACGCCTGCCTTGCCGACGTCGCCGATCACGCGGGGATGGTCGGAATCGTAACCGCGGTGCGTCGCCAGATCGAAGGCGACTGACAGGCCCGTCTGGCCCGCTTCGAGGTTCTTGCGGTAAAAGGCATTCGACTCCTCGGCCGTGGAGAAGCCGGCGTACTGGCGGACGGTCCAGGGTCGGCCGGAATACATGGTGGCCCTGGGGCCGCGGAGATAGGGGGGCATGCCCGGCAGCGAATCCAGGTGATCCAGCCCGGCGAGATCCTCTGCCGTGTACAGGGGTTTTACGCAGATGCCCTCGGGCGTCTCAACGGTGAGTTCATCGAGCGGCTTCTCCCGGCACTCCTTCGTTGCGAGCGCGGTCCAGTCGTCCAGCGTTCTTTTCGGGAATTCGCCCATCTCAACTGCTCTCGTTCGATTGCGGCCCGTGGATCTCAGGATTATACGCAACCTGGCAGGACGGGGCCCGACGCGGTCACGGCGACGCTCGTGCGAGTGCCCGACTGGACCGCGGCCGTTCCAATCTGTATCTTGCCGAAGCGATGTTCAAAACACGAATCACCGAACTCCTCGGCATCGAGCGGCCGATCGTGCAGGGCGGCATGCAGAACGTCGGTTATGCCGAGCTCGCTTCCGCGGTTTCCAATGCCGGGGGTCTCGGCATCCTGACGGCGCTTACCCAGCCGTCTCCCGATGCGTTGCAGCGGGAAATCGAACGCTGCCGGTCGATGACCGACAAGCCGTTCGGCGTCAACGTCACGGTTTTCCCGACCCTCATCTCGCCTGACTACAAGGCCTTTGCCCACGCGGCCGTCGAGTGTGGCGTCCAGATTGTCGAGACGGCCGGGACGGCAGCGGTGGCGGAGGTCTGGGAGATCTTCAGGGCGGCCGGCTGCACCATCCTGCACAAGTGCACATCCGTGCGGCACGCGCTGTCGGCGGAGCGCAAGGGAGTCGACATCATCTCGATCGACGGCTTCGAATGCGCCGGCCACCCGGGCGAGGACGACATCCCGGGCCTGATCCTGATCCCGGCTGCCGCAGACCAGGTCAAAATCCCCCTGCTGGCTTCCGGAGGCTTCGGTGACGGCCGGGGGCTGGTCGCCGCGCTGGCGCTGGGCGCCGATGGCATCAACATGGGGACGCGATTCTGCGCGACCCGCGAAGCGCCGATCCACGAGAACGTCAAGCGCAGGTACATCGAGAACGACGAGCGCGGCACTCACCTGATTTTTCGGCAGTTCCACAACACGGCCCGCGTCGGCAGGAGCGACGTCTCCGACGAGGTCGTGCGCCGGCTGGCGAAGCCCGGCGCAGAGTTCGGGGACGTTGCCGAGCTCGTGAGCGGGAAGAAGGGCGCTGAATTGCTGACAACGGGCGACCTGGACAGCGGCGTGTTCTGGGCCGGCATGGTCCAGGGCCTGATCCGCGACATTCCGACCGTGCAGGAACTCCTGGACCGGATCATGGCGGAGGCGGAGGAAACCGTTGCCGACCGGCTGGCCGGGATGATGGGCCAGGCCTGACGGGGACCGCGGGGTGGCAGGGCCGCTGGAAGGAATGCGCATCCTGGAAATGGCCGGCCTCGGACCGGCCCCGTTCTGCGGCATGATGCTGGCCGACCAGGGTGCCGAGGTCATCCGCATCGAGCGGATCGCTCCCCCGACGGTCCCCTACGACATACTGGCCCGGTCGCGCCGCTCGATCGCGGTCGATGTCCGGAATCCGCGCGGTGTCGACATCGTCAGGCGCCTGGCGCGCGGGGCGGATGGGCTGATCGAAGGTTTCCGGCCGGGCGTGATGGAGCGGCTGGGTCTCGGGCCCGAGGCGCTGCTGGAGGATAACCCCGCCCTGGTGTACGGCCGCATGACGGGTTGGGGGCAGGACGGCCCCTATGCGCAGGCGGCGGGCCACGACATCAACTACATCGCGCTGACCGGGGCCCTCCACACCTGCGGCAGAAAGGGCGGGCAGCCGACTCCGCCGGCCAACTACCTGGGTGATTTCGGCGGCGGCGGGATGCTGCTGGCCTTCGGCATGGTCAGTGCCATGCTGGCAGTGAAGAACGGGGCGCCGGGGCAGGTGATCGATTGCGCGATGACCGACGGCTCGGCGTTGCTGATGGCCCTGACCTGGTCGCTGTACGCCTCCGGTATCTGGCGGGACGAGCCGGGCGTCAACCTGCTCGACTCGGGCGCGCATTTTTACGACACCTACGAAACCGCGGACGGCAAGTGGATTTCCATCGGCTCGATCGAACCGGCGTTTTATGAGCAGTTGCGGGAACAGCTCGGCCTGGCCGGGGACGCAGCCTTCGACGACCAGAACGACCGCGCGAACTGGCCCGCCCTGAAGCAACGGCTGGCCGGGGTTTTCCGGACCAGGACCCGCGACGAGTGGTGCGAATTGCTGGAGGCCACCGACGTATGCTTCGCGCCCGTGCTCTCGCTGGCGGAAGCGCCGGGCCATCCCCACAACGCAGCGCGTCAAACCTACATCGAGGTGGACGGGGCCGTTCAGCCCGCCCCGGCGCCGCGCTTTTCGGCAACCGGCGTGTCGCCGCCGCGCCCCCCTCGACGGGTCGGCGCGGACACCGATTCGGTGCTGGAAGACCTCGGTTTC
>CALKKN010000170.1 GCA_937995275.1 uncultured Lysobacterales bacterium
CTGGGACTTCGGCGAACAGGACGCCGAGTCCCGCCTGCCGGCAGTCGCCGGCTACGCCAGGGGCGTGCCGATGGGCGGCGACCTGCGCGGCGCGCCGGGAGGCCGGTCACCCACTTTCCTGGTCTACGCCATGAAGGATCCCATCAGTGGCAATCTCGACCGCATCCAGATCATCAAGGGCTGGATGGATTCCCGGGGCAGAACGCACGAGAAAGTGTACGACGTGGCGTGGAGCGGAGACCGTCAGCCCGGCAGCGACGGCAAGCTGCCGCCGGTCGGCAACACGGTGGACGTCGCGAACGCCACCTGGACCAACACGATCGGCTCTTCCGAACTGATCACGGTGTGGACAGACCCCGACTTCGATCCGGAAGAATCCGCTTTCTACTACGCCCGCGTGATCGAAATCCCGACCCCGCGCTGGACGGCGTACGAGGCCAAACGCTACGGCATCGACATGCCGGACGAGGTGCCGATGGTGACGCAGGAACGGGCCTATACCTCGCCGATCTGGTACACGCCCCCGGGCGACTGAAGCTTGCAGAACCACTGAAAAGGAGAGATCGATGAAGTTGCAGAGCTGGATGGTAACACTCGCCTGCCTATGCCTTGCCATGCCCGCGTGGGCGCAGGAATGGGAGCCGGATAAGGAGCAGTTGTCAGCGCTCTACGCCCACGAAGCCTACTCACCCTATGCCCGGCGCACCTTTCCGGAGCGGCCGCTGTGGGGTGATACGCACCTACACACCTCGCTGTCCATGGACGCCGGCGGTTTCGGCAACCGCCTCGGCCTGCGCGAGGCCTACCGCTTCGCCCGCGGCGAGGAGGTGATGGCATCCTCGGGGCAGCCGGTACGGCTTGCACGGCCGCTGGACTGGCTGGTGATCACGGACCATTCCGACGGCATGGGATTCATCAACGACACCCTGGCCGGCTCGCCGATGGTCACGAAGTACGAGCAGGGTGCGCGCTGGTCGAAAGGATTCAGGGCCGGCGGCCAGGAAGCGGTGAATACCACGCTGGACCTGATCACGACGTTTTCACAGGGTAAGGTGGACCCGGAGATGTTCGCCCAGTATTCGCCCGGCGCCAGGCGCTATGCCACGATCTGGGACCAGGTCATCAATGCCGCGGAGGAATTCAACGACCCCGGTCAATTCACGGCCCTCATCGGTTTCGAGTGGACCTCGCTGGTCAAGGGCGGCAACATGCACCGCAATGTCATATTCCGGGATAACGGCGATCGTGCGCGCCTGGTGGTCCCATACACGACGACACCGCCGATGGGCAGCACCGACCCGCTCGATCTGTTCAAGTACCTGGAGAATTACGAGGCGAAGACCAACGGCGCCATCATGGCGCTGGCGCATAACGGCAACCTGTCCAACGGCATCATGTTCCCGGTCGACCGCCAGTACACGGGCAAGAAGCTCGACGAATTCTATGCCCGGCAACGGGCCAAGTGGGAGCGTGTGTACGAAGTCACCCAGATAAAGGGCGATGGCGAAGCCCATCCCCTGCTTTCCCCGGACGACGAATTTGCCGACTACGGGACCTGGGATGTCGGCAACCTGGACGTGTCGGAGGCCAAAACGGATGACATGCTGGCCTACGAGTACGCCCGCGAGGCGCTGAAGAACGGACTGGTGCTGGAGAAGAAACTGGGGACCAATCCGTACAAATTCGGTCTGATCGGATCGACCGACAGCCATACTTCCCTGTCGACCGCGGAAGAGGGTAACTTTTTCGGCAAACACGCCGGTTACGAGCCGTCTCCGGATCGGCTGGACCATCCGTTTATGAAAAACGAGAACGGCGAGATTCTAAGCTGGCAGCAGGTGGCGTCCGGGCTGACCGCCGTATGGGCCCATGAAAACACCCGCGCCTCGCTGTTCGACGCCATGGACCGCAAGGAAGTCTACGCAACCACCGGTCCGCGCATTCGCGTGCGCTTCTTTGGCGGCTGGCACTTCACGGACGCCGATCTCAACAGCCGGGAGCCGGCCAATCGCGGCTACGCGAAAGGCGTGCCGATGGGCGGCGACCTGACGCCGCCGCCCGAGGACGCTACCGCGCCGACCTTCATGGTGTATGCGCTGCGGGATACCATTGGGGCCAATTTGGACCGGATCCAGATCATCAAAGGCTGGATGGATTCCAGGGGCAAAACGCACGAGAAAGTGTACGACGTGGTGTGGAGCGGTGATCGTCAGCCCCGCCGTGACGGCAAGCTGCCGCCGGTAGGAAACACCATTGACGTCGCCGCGGCCTCCTGGTCCAACACGATCGGAGCGTCCGAATTGCTCACGGTGTGGACTGATCCGGATTTCGATCCAGAAGAAAGCGCCTTCTATTACGTGCGCGTGCTCGAGATACCCACACCGCCCTGGTACGTGTACGACGCGTTCCGCTTCGGTGTCGAGTTGCCGGAGGGTGCGCCCACCAGCCACCAGGAGCGGGCTTACACCTCGCCCATCTGGTACACGCCAGAGGGCTAGACCGACAGGACTCCTGGATGAATCCGGAGTCGATCCTTTACTATCGTGAATCAGAGCCCCGGGAACCCGGGGCTCCTTGCTGGCAGGCGCAACTACGGTATGTACCAGATGGGCGAGGTGTAGGCGCGTTCCTGGGTCGTCATCGGTACTTCTTTGCTCATGGTGATACCGAAGCGCTTGGCGTCATAGGCCGTCCAAACTGGCGTGGGAATCTCCAGCACGCGCAGGTAGTAGAAGGCCAGTTCCGAGCCGTCAAAGGAATTGCGCATCCAGATCACCAGCGAAGTCTATTACCGTATCCAGGTCACGCAGAATCTTACGCTGACCCCCAGCCTGCAGGTCACCTTCAAGCCTTCGTATACGTTGGAGAAACGCCTGGTCGCCGTGTTCGGATTCCGCATGCGATTCGTGTTCTGATCGGCGGCGCGGTCACCTCACCCCGATTCCCTGCTATTCTGGAAATGAAGTAACAGGGAAGACCCGTCGATGACCGTGCGGAATGTCGTTCTGTGGATATTTCGAATCGTCGTCCTCGTGCTGGCGATCAAGCTCGCATGGTGGGCTTACCAGACGTACCGGCCGGGTGACCCGGCGGATCGCCCGCCGGAGGTTCCCGATGTCGACAAGGAATGCCATGTCATCCCGGACACCGGACAGTGCATCTGCCGGCACCGCTGGACCAATGAGCGGCTCTCGGTGCCCTACAAAGAGTGCGTGGCCCTCGCGCGCCGCCCTTGACTTCTCCTCGCACCCGGAAATCCGGAGTCGGAGCATAAAGCCCTCGAATCGCGGCGAATGATCAAAGGCGTAGAGAGAGTTTCCGTTCTTGCTGAAATTATCCGGACGAGGTTCAGGGACGGCTGACTTCGCCCGACAGCACGACCTGCTGCCGGTCGAGTGCGAGCGATAGGCCGGCGTTTGTCTGGGTGGCCTCCACCACCTTTTCGTACAGGTCGCTTCGCGCACTCAGAAAATCGGCATTCGGCACCCAGCACAGGCCAACCATGTCGACGCCTTCGGCCGAGGTCGAATTGATGCGCGCGAGCGGCGCCGGATCTTCCAGAACGCGGTCGTCACCGTGCATGATTTCAGTCAGCACAGCGCGCGCGTCCGCAACGCTGTGGTCGGGGCTCACCTTCAGATCGAGTTCCACCCGTCGGGCCGGCGTGTAGTGATAATTGACGATGTTCTTCGCCCAAATCGTCGGGGTCGGAATGAATACGGTCCTGCCGTCAAAGGTCTGGATGCGGGTAAAAACGGGTGTAATGGCCTCGATATTACCCATCACGTCCGCTACCTCCACCATGTTTCCGAGCTTGAAAGGCAATGTTGGCAGATACGGCGCGATGGCGAAAATCAACGCTGCAACCACGATCACCGCCAGCAGGGCGACCCGCCCCACGATCGTTACATCGAAACCCAGCCGACTGAGCACCAGCAGCGCCGCAGCAACGAGCACGAGCGCATACAGGGTGAAGATCAGCACCAACGCGAATCGCTTATTGGCCAGGCTCGGAAACAGGAACTTGCGGGCTATCTTGTGAACCACAAAAATGATGACGAGCGCAACGATAACGAAGTAGAGGCTGCCGACAATGACCGCCCCGAACCTGTTCAGTTCACCGAGCGTATCGGCCAGGTGTGGGAAGGCGTAACTTTCAGACAAGTCCGTCATGCTCCCATTATAGGATTGTGTCTCCGGTGCGCCAACGGTTACCTGGCTCGCCACTCATTCGAGTTCCGCTGCATCCAGCCGGCCGGCGTCGATCTCCGCCCGAAAGGCCAGGTAGTCCTTTTCGTTCTGCTCGGCGTAGCGCTCGGCGAATTCGGTGACGGCCC
>CALKKN010000171.1 GCA_937995275.1 uncultured Lysobacterales bacterium
GCGCAACCGTGGGATGCAACACGTCGAATTTCACACCCCCCCAGCGCCAGTGCAGAGGGGCGGTGCATCGTGCGGAATCCCGGTGTGGGATGGGGAGATTGGCGCTGTAGGCAGCCTGCGGATAGCGCGCCCGCAGCGCCGCCAGGCCGCCGGCGTGATCGAGGTCCCCATGGCTGATCAGCACCCGGTCCGGGGCCGCGTTCCCGCGCCGCTGCAACGCTGGTTCGATGACGCTGGCCACCAGGTTGCCGTCGCCGCCGTCACCGGGGCCGGAGTCATAGAGAAGGGTGCGGCCCCCGGCCGTCACCAGCACTGCGGTGCCCTGTCCGGCGTCCAGCACCTCCATGTCGATCACATCAGGCCCGGATTCCGGTTCGTTCGGAAAAAACAACGGCACCAACAGGAAGACACCGGACCAGCGCACCGGCAGGCCTCGGGGGAGCAGGAGCAGGACCGCTCCCAGCAGGGCCAGCAGGGCCTGTGGCAGCGACGGCGCCTTCAGGGCGGTCAGTTGCCCCTGCAGGCCGGCCAGGTATTCCACGAACAGCCACAGAATGGCCAGCGTACCCGCTGCAGCAGACCACAGCAGTGTGGCCAGGTCCCCGGGCACTGCCAGCGCGGCTGTTCCGGCGAGAACGAACGGTACCACCAGGAAACTGACCCAGGGTATGGCCACCAGGTTGGCCAGGAACCCCATCGGGCTGAAACCCTGGAACCAGGCCGCGCTGACGGGCAGCAGCAACAGCATGACGGCGGCTTGCGCCATCACCAGGGACCGCCACGGGGGCCGCCTGCCGGGGCGTGGACTGAACATCAGCAGCAACGCGGCCACTGCCATGAAGGAAAACCAGAACCCGGACCCGAGTGGCGCGAAAGGGTCGATCAGCAGGATGCCGGTCATTGCCAGCAACCAGGCCCGCAACGGATGGACGGTCCGCTGCGTCACCAGCGCGGCGCTCATGACCAGGAGCATCAGCAGTGAGCGGACCGTCGGTATGCCAAACCCGGCCAGCGCGGCATAAGCCGAGGCAGTGAGCAGTCCGCCGGCCGCCGCCAGCAGGTACAGCCGGCCCGGGGCGAGCCAAACCGGCAGGCACCAGGCCAGCAGCCGGGCAACCACCATCCCGCCGCCGGCCGCCAGACCGATGTGCAGGCCCGAAATCGCCAGGAGATGCGCGGTGCCTGTCAGAACAAGGGCATCCCGATCGCGTTGCGCGATCCCGGACCGGTCCGCGAGCGCCAGCGCACGGATGATACCCTTGCCCCGCTGGTCCGCGACACGCGCGTCGATTTCGTGTGCGACTTTCTCGCGGAACCGCATCACAGCGGTTGCGTCGGTATCCCCGCCGGGTTGCAGGGTGCCGGTCCGCACGGTTCCCAGGCCGCCGATGCCGGTGGCGAACAGCCAACGTTCCCGGTCCGGGCCCTGGAAGTTGACCCGGCCCCAGGGCGGTTTCAGGATCAGTTCCAGCTGCCAGTGCTGACCGACCGCGAGCGCGGGCCAGTCGCGGTACCAGCGCAGCAGCAGGGTCTGCGGCAGCTCAGTGGCTGCGGCGTCCCGTGAGGGTGAAAAGTGGAACGTGGCAAAATCGTCGTACACCTGAGGGACGGAGCCGACGACGCCGGAGACCATCAGCGGGACCCCGGCCAGGTCGATCGGCAGGCGGTCGTCAAGCCGCAGCTGGAAGTTCCACAGGCTCCAGCAGCAGGCCAGCAGCATCGCCCCCATCCAGCGCAGCCGACGGACCACCAGGCACGGCAGGCCGGCCGCCACCGCGGCGGCCAGCAGCCAGCCGGCCGGCACCGCGTCGAACAACGGTGCGACCAGGGACCCGGCAATCGCGCCCAGCGGCAGCAACCAGCGCCCTGTACCTGCCCGGCCCACGCGCCTGAGGTCCGGCCCTAGTCCATCGCGTGCAGGCGTCCCAGATGCAGTTCGAGGCGGCGGTCCATCCGCGCTGCGAGTGTGCGGTCGTGCGTGACCAGCAGCAGGCTGGTTCCCAGTTCGCGGTTCAGTTCCAGCATCAAGGCATAGACCTGGCCTGCGGTCCGTTCGTCCAGGTTGCCGGTGGGCTCGTCGCCCAGCATGATGCACGGGCTGCCCACGAGGGCGCGTGCCACCGCGGCGCGCTGCCGCTCGCCGCCCGACAATTCACCGGGCTTGTGGTCGAGCCGTTCCGCGAGACCGACTCGCCCCAGGATCTCCGCTGCCTGCTGGCGGGCCCTGCCGGTGTCCTCGCCGCGGATGAGCAACGGCATCGCGACATTTTCCAGCGCCGTGAACTCCGCCAGCAGATGGTGGAACTGGTACACGAAGCCGAGCGAGTGGTTGCGCATACGGCTGCGCTCGTTCCCCGACAGGGACCAGAGCGACGCACCGTTGATCAGCACTTCGCCCTCATCGGGTTCGTCCAGGCCGCCCAGGATGTGCAGGAGGGTGCTCTTGCCCGCCCCGGAGGCGCCCACGATGGCCAGGGACTCCCCCGCGTTCAGGGTCAGGTCGACCGATTCGAGGACTCGCACCTCGCGAGGCCCCTGCCGGAAAGATTTGTGCACCGCGCGGGCCTCGAGTACCGGCGCGGGTCCCATGCCGCCGCCTGTCCGTTTCGGCTGTTCCGCGTCACTCATAGCTCAATGCCTCGGCCGGATGCGTGCGGGCCGCGCGCCAGGAAGGGTAGATCGTGGAAAGCAGCGCCATGGTAAGCGACATCACCGCGAACTTGACGACATCGCTGGTCCGCAGGTCCGACGGCAGTTCAGTGATGTAGTAGATGTCCGAAGGAAACAGGCTGAACCCGAACAATCGTTCGAGGAACGGCACCACGGCACCGATATTCTGCGCCAGCAGGATGCCACCCACCACGCCCAGCGCGGTCCCGACCACGCCAATGACGCTGCCCTGGATGACGAACACCCGCATGATCGTGCCCGGCCTCGTGCCCATGGTTTTCAGGATCGCGATGTCCGATTGCTTGTCGGTCACCACCATCACCAGCATGGATATGATGTTGAACGCCGCGACCGCGATGATCAGCGAGAGAATGACCCACATGACGGTTTTTTCCGTTCGCACCGCCTGGAACAGGTTGCCCCGCTCCTGGGTCCAGTCGCGCACCAGATAATAGGTCGGTTCGGCACTCCCCTCCTGTCCGAGGCCGTCCCGCGTCAGTTCGGTGGAGATGTCGCGTGCCACGCTCCACGCCCGGTACATGTCCCGCAGGTGCAGGCGCACGCCGCCCGCGGAGCCTTGCGGAATGCGCAGCAACCGGGCGGCGTCCTCCATATGAACCAGGGCCAGTGCGGAGTCGTTTTCGAACTCGCCGAACTCGAAGGCGCCCACGACCGTGAAGCGCCGCATCAGTGGGCTGGCTCCGACGGGAGTGGCCTTCAGGCGCGGCGCGATGACGGTGACCCGATCGCCAGGGCCCACCCGCAACCGCGAAGCAAGCCCGATGCCAAGAACGATCCCGTACTCACCCGCCTGCAGATCCGCCAGCCGCCCGGTGAGCATCTTGCTTTCGATTTCGGACACCTCGATTTCGTAGGCCGGGTCGATTCCCCGAATGAAGGCGCCGGAGGATTCCTGGCCCTGCAGCCAGACCCCCTCCTCGATGTAAGGCGCGGCGCCGTCGACTTCGGGATGTTGCCGAACCTGCTCGATGACCTCGCGCCAATCCGACAGCGCACCCTCGACGGGCCGGATGGTTGCGTGTGCGATGGCGCCCAGGATGCGCGCCCGCAGTTCCTTTTCGAAGCCGTTCATGACCGAGATCACGGTGATCAGCGTCGTCACCCCCAGCGCGATCCCCAACATCGAGGTCAGGGAAATGAATGAGACGAAGTGATTGCGCCGTTTGGCCCGCACATAGCGCAAGCCGATAAAGGCTTCGAGAGGTTTGTACATTGCGCGAATTACAGCACAGGGCCGCGCCGATCACCAGAGGCCGGTCGGTCGAGCGCGCGTAGGAGATCGACTCACCCTGGCCCTCCGGCTTCCAGCGTGTCCAGAACCCGCCGCAGGATTTCGGGCAGCGGGGCGTCGAATTCCAGATCCCTGCCGTCGGGCGCGTCCAGCACCAGCCGGTGCGCGTGGAGGAAGATCCGGTTCAGGCCGCGCCCCTTCCACAGCTTCAGGGACTGGCGGTCGGCATACCTCCTGTCGCCGGCCAGGGGCATGCCGATGTGCCGGGCATGCGCGCGAATCTGGTGGGTGCGCCCGGTGAGTAACTCCGCCTCTGCATAGCAGCAGTCGTCGAATTGCCTCAGCAGCCTGAAGCGGGTGATCGACGGCTTGCCCGCGTCGTCTACTTCGACCCGCCCGCCGCCAAAATCCGCCCGCCGGGCCAGCGGCGCGTCCACCTCGAGGACGGCCTGCGGCAGCCGACCGGTCATCAGGCACAGGTAGAACTTGCTGACCCGCCCTTCCCGGAAGCCGGCCGACAGGTGCGTGAGCGCCGGGCCGCTCCGTGCCAGAACCAGGCAGCCGCTGGTTTCCCGGTCCAGCCGGTGAGCCAGTTCGAGGAACTCGTCACCACGGTCCTGCCGCAGCGCGTCGATCAGACCCCATGGCAGCCCGCTGCCCGCGTGGACAGCCATGCCCGCCGGCTTGTCGATGACCAGCAGGTCGGCGTCTTCGTGGACAATCGCGTTGCGTAATTGCTCCCGGACCTGGTCCGAAACGGTCACCGAGCGGTCACCGCGGATCCGGGCCGGCGGAATCCGGACCTCGTCGCCCTCGGCAAGGCGCGTGGCCGCCTTGGCGCGGCCACCGTTGATGCGGACCTGACCGGTACGGATCATCCGGTAAACGGCCGATCGGGGAACACCCTTGAGCTGAGCGGCCAGGAAATTGTCCAGCCGCTGGCCGTGGTGGTCCCGGCTGACGCGCACCAGGCGCACTCCCTCGTTGTACTTCGATGACATCATTGACCGGCAACTCATTGATTGATGGCAAGATCACTGCTATATTACATTGGTCCGGAATCTCGCGTACTGGCACCGTGCCAGCGGCGAAATGCCCTCCGGCCGGCCCCGTGGCGGCCGGCGAACGAAACCGCAAGCATCGTTCAGACCGTCTGCTTTGACGAAACACGCGATGACTGTCGATATAGCCTCGCACTATCGGGCTCAAGGAAACCGGAAGAAAAAATTATGGCGTCAGCCGTGGTGGCTGCCGCCCGGAGCCGGCAAATTTCGCCGGCCGCTGAAACGTAACAGAATACGGTAGTCCTGGCACGCCAAGCGCGAGCGGGCCGGGCACCCGGATTGCGTAAGAGCCAGCTGAAAGCCGGCCGGCAATCCGTGTCCAGGTCAGGACGCCTGAGGACAACACAATGAAAAGAATGCTGATCAACGCGACTCAGCCAGAGGAGTTGCGTGTGGCCATCGCCGATGGCCAGACACTGATAGATCTGGATATCGAGGTTCCGTCCCAGGAACAGAAAAAGGCCAACGTTTACAAGGGTCGTATCACCCGAATCGAGCCCTCGCTCGAAGCCTGTTTCGTAGACTTCGGCTCCGCCCGCCACGGCTTCCTGCCGTACAAGGAAATCTCGCCCCAGAGTTACCACCTTTCAGCCAGGAAGAAGGAAGGCAGGCTGGCAATCCGGGACGCGCTCAAGGAAGGCCAGGAAGTGATCGTGCAGGTGGAAAAAGAGGAACGCGGCAACAAGGGCGCTGCCCTGACGACGTACATCTCACTGGCCGGGCGCTACCTGGTATTGATGCCGACCAACCCGAGAGCGGGCGGCGTCTCGCGGCGAATCAGCAGCGAAGACCGCCAGGAACTGCGCGAACAGCTGCAGCACGTCATCGCCCCGGACAACGTGGGCATCATCGTGCGCACGGCAGGCGTCGGGCGCGAAGCGGAGGAACTGCAATGGGATCTGGATTACCTGGTCCAGCTCTGGCAGGCCATTGAGAAGGCGGCGACCGAACGCAAGGGCCCATTTCTGATATATCAGGAAAGCAACCTGTTCATTCGCGCTCTGCGAGACCATTTGCGTAACGACATCGGCGAAATCCTGATCGACAACCGGAAAGTGTTCGAGGACGCGCGCGAGTTCGTCGAGCAGGTCATGCCCCACAATACGCGGAAGCTGAAGCACTACAGCGACGCCGTGCCGTTGTTCAACCGGTTCCAGATCGAAAGCCAGATCGAATCCGCGTTTGCCCGCACGGTGGAGCTGCCCGCCGGCGGGTCGATCGTCATCGACAATACCGAGGCGCTGCTGTCGATCGATATCAACTCGGCCCGCGCCACGAAGGGTGCTGACATCGAGGAAACGGCCTATCAGACCAACCTCGAGGCCGCCGACGAGGTCGCTCGTCAGCTGCGCTTGCGCGACCTGGGCGGGCTGATCGTCATCGATTTCA
>CALKKN010000172.1 GCA_937995275.1 uncultured Lysobacterales bacterium
GATCATGCTGGAAACGTCCGGCGCATCGGTAACACTGAAAGGCCCCGGCGCGCCGCCATACCAGCCGTGCTCGTAGCCCTTTAGGACCAGATAGTCGAGAGTACTGGCGCCCTCCCGGTCGCTGTAGTTGGTCAGGCTCCAGGACTTGCGATGATGCCTTCCCTGGGTGACGTCGGCACTCCGCGCATCGAGGTCAAAACAGGCTATCCAGCTGTCGCGCAGCTTCTGTGCAGCCCGCAGACCGACGACATGATCGTCGGCGGAGTGAGCTATAAAGATTGGCGTGGCGCTTTGGTTGCCGCCCATGGCCTGCTTCATGTCGGCCACGGTCGAGGCAGTCTGCTTCACCCGTGGATACCTGCCCAGTGCCCAGATGGATTCGCCGTAGGCCACCCCGGCTACAGCGGCACAGGAAGCGATCTTGCCGCCGTGCACGACCGCCATGGCAACGGCCATGGCCGCGCCCGAGGAAAGACCGGTGACGTGAATCCGGTCCCGGTCGACCCGATGGCTGCGGCGGACGGCATTGACGATGTTCCACAGATCTTCGACCTCGCCGCTGCCGCGGCGGATATCCCCGTGCCGCCACCAGCCCCAGCAGTTGCGCAGCCTGACGCCTTGGTACGTGGTGATGAAGGGATACACCGCGATGAAACCGTAGCGGTCGGCCAGCCGGTCGAAGCGGGTAATGGTCTGCATGTCGAAGTGGTCCTGGTTGCAGCCGTGCAGAACCATGACCAACGGTAAACGCTCGTGCCGCTCGTAGGACGGCGGAACGTGAACGATGTACTCCCGGCGCCGCGATCCGCGGTAGGCGCGTGCACGGAATGTCTTGCGGATATCCGAGCCCGGCGGCCGCACTCGCCGCACGAGCCCCTGCAGGAAGAACAGGACGACGCGCGCAATCAGCTGCCAGGCCGTTACGGCGTATTGCCGCAACGCGGTAAGCACTATGTAGAGTCGTTCCCTGATCACCGGGGTCCGGCCGCCTCCCTGCGATTCACCAGGCTATCAACTTAACGATGTGAGGGCCGCCCAACTGCGACGCAGGTTCGGTTTTTCGGAACTCATTTCCAGTAGCAGCCGCAGGAAACCAGGTACTCCGAGGCCGCCGTATCCATGATGGCGGCCCCGAACTTGCTCACCAGCAGCGACTCGTTGTTGTCGAGAAACGCAATGGCGATCTCGAATGGCGCGTTCCTCTCCTGCGACCAGAACGCGCTCCATTCTTCTTCATCGACCGTTAGCGTGTACGTGCGCCAGTCCACGGCCGCACAACGGGATTCGTCGAGACTCGCCGGCATCGGGTGGGGCGCAGCAGTCGCATGCAGCTTTACCGTGGCGCCACGTTTGTGCTCCGACAGGCTGCGAACGACGACGAACGGGGTTTCAATCGCGAGACCCCGTCTCACCCCGAGCACCAGGGCCAGGGATTGCGGATCTGCCTCTCGAATGGAGTACTCGTCCGAATACCGGCAGTACTCCTCGAAACCGGGCGTCGAGCATGCCGACAGACCCGGCCCGAGCGCGGCCATTAGCAGTGTTGTCACGGTCCGATTAACGACCATAGGCAAGTCACGAGCAGTACGGGACCGGAATATTCTACCCGGGTCTGCGACAGACTGAGCAGGTCCCTGTTAAAGGGAGCACAGGTTTCGGCCCGGAGTCAGGGACACTCGGGCTGTTCGTTCCCCGTCCGCCCCAGCAACGCTTTCGCGCGGCATTGAGTCATTTCACCGAGCGGATCCAGCAGCGCGGCTTCCCCGGCATGGTCCCCGGCCCGGCGATGCGACCCTGCCCCGTCATACAACTCTGCAACAGCCAGGTGCAGGTCCGCGGAATTGGGGTGGCGCGCTAGATAGTCCGCCGCGTTCTCGACATTGAGCGGCAACTCGCCGGTGTGGAGCAGGCGCAGCAATTCTACGCCGGGATGATCCGGACAACTGGCAGCGGCGCGCCCTAGCGAGCGCATGGCCAGTTTCTCGATGACGGGCCTTTGTGACTCGGGCAGGATGCCGAGCTGCCGGAAATAAAACTCCGACTGGGCAAGGTGCAGGAGGCCCGCCTCGATGTCGGCGGTCGCGACCATCGCCAGCAATGCGGGTCCCCCGCCGCGGCGGCCGGTGCGCGCCAGCGTGAGAATCGCCATCCCGTCGTCCGGATAATGGCAATTGGCCACGAGACCCTTTGCGCCTTCCAGGCCCTGCGGGTCCAGCGGCAGCTGCGTCCAGAGCGCATCGAGCACCCACTCCTGCAGCTGCGCCTGGTACAGGAGCGGGCTTTCGAAACCCTGCTCCCACAGTTCGTTGCCGCTCTTGTCCAGCACCTGCAGTGACAGGCGCAGCCGTCCCTCCTCCCGCCTGAGCGTTCCGGCCAGCAGGTAGTCGGCCCCGAGTAGTTGCGCCTTTTCCGCCGGCACCAGGCCGGCCAGCGAAAGATGCATGGCGCTGCCGGACTCTGTCACGCGAACTTCACCACGTGTGGCGAGGATAGTTCGAAACCGTTTCGTGAGATGGTCGGCGAGGTCCCGGGTCTCCTCGCGCGCATCCCGCGCCTCGACCGGCAGCACTGCGACCGTTGGCCGCTCGGGCGGCGAAGAACTGTTCTGGCAGCCGGAAATGACCGCCATGACCAGCGCCAGAATAATCGCCGCCGCACGACCAATGCGTCGTAGTCCGGCCGTACTGTTAAGCTCCTGCGGGCGCATACCGCTTCCAGTTTACTGATTTTCCGAGGCCGGGCGTGAGGGCTTTTCGAGTAAACTAGCGCGATGACTACAGAGCGTTTTGCATTCGCGCTGCACGGCGGCGCCGGCGCCCGCAGCGGGCGTGACTATTCCGTCGCCGAGTACCACATGCGTGAACTGACCGAGAACGCGCGCGACCGTCTCGCCGCGGGCGGGCGCGCGCTCGATGTCGTCGAGTACGCCGTTGCCCAGATGGAATCGTCGGGCCTGTATGTCGCGGGGCGCGGCTCGGCCCCGAACTCGGCCGGCTACGTGGAACTCGACGCATCGATCATGGATGGGCCGGTCAGCGCAGCGGGCGCGGTTTCCTGCATCCGCGACGTCGTGAACCCGGTTTCCGTAGCCCGTCGCGTCATGGAGGCAACGCCGCACGTCATGTTGTCCGGAGCGGGCGCGCTCGCGTTCGCCCGCGCACAGGATTTCGAGGAGGTCGGGGAACCTCGCAAGTACTACACGCTGCCCATCGGGGTAAACAAGGACGAGATTGCCGACAAGTCCCATGGCACGGTCGGCG
>CALKKN010000173.1 GCA_937995275.1 uncultured Lysobacterales bacterium
TGACCGTTGCCAAAGTCATTGAAATCAATTCCGAATCCACCGTGAGCTTCGAAGATGCGATCCGTCAGGGCATCGCCAAGGCTTCCGAGTCCGTGCACAACATCAAGGGGGCCTGGATCAAGGAGCAGAAGGTCACCGTCGAGGGCGGCGATATCGCCAGGTACCGCGTCGATCTGAAGGTTACCTTCGTACTGGACTGACCGCCCGCCGGCCGGAGCCGGACCCACGTTACAGCGAGGCGCATTCCCGGCGCTCAGGCCCCGGCGAAAAACTGCATCAGGCGGACCATCGCCTCGGTGTCGTGGCGGCAGTACGTCAGGAGTTCGTGCCGCAGGGCCTGCTTGCGCTGCGGCGACGTGGCGGGGGCAATTGCCTCCAGATAGGCGGCTGAGGCCTCGGTACCCTCCTGGATGCCCTGCAGCGCCGCATAGTCCATGTCCGGTGCGATTGTCGGCAGCACGGCCTTGATCGACCAGGAACCCAGCATGTCGGGGTGGTAGTAATTCGCCCGGGCGACCGGATGCAGGTCGACCAGACGGTCCATGATCGCCTCCAGTTGCGGTGCCAGGTCTGCGTACATCGTGGCCAGGCCCCCGATGACGCCGCGTTCGTAGCTGGTGTACATGAGCACCGGGCCTACCGCTTCCAGAGTCCGGATCAGCGCCTCGGCCAGGGGCCGCATTGGTGGTGCACCGGACAGATCGAGGAACTCGGCGTGTTCCAGCACGCCGGGGGCGCGTTCGACGTGGCAGGACCACTGGATCGGGAGGGCTTGGTACGGCCGCGTCCCGGCCCAGATCGGGACCGGTGGGGCGACGGTCTCGAAATCGAGGTAATACCGCGGATAGGGCAGCTCCTGCGCGAAAACGCGCGCACCCGGCAGCAGCTCCGGCACGCCCGCCCGGGTTACCCGGTGTATCCGCTGTTGCGTCTCCGCGGTGATTTCCGGGGCAGGCAGGTCACGGATGTCACGATAGCCGTTCATCACCCACTCGCCCTGCTTCTTTTTGGAGCCGCCGAGCCCGGTTATGGGGTATTCGACGCCGTCCTGGCCTTTGACCGGCCAGCAAACGTGCAGGAAAGGGCAAGAATAGGGCGCCGTGCAGTGCCGCCCGGGCGGTACCGGCGGCAATGGCCCGGCCGCGGCCCGGCGGGCGTCCTCCACCCAGACCGGTACGGACGGTTGCAGGTCGGCTACCTCGGCTGTCAGGTCATTCTCGACGAACAGCCCACCGTAGTCGCCATCGCCGGGGTAGACAAAGGTGTTGTCGACGTGCGCCAGCGCGATGCCCGCCAGCGGATAGCCTGCCTCGCGATGCACCCAGGCCTGCACCGCGCAGTCGGAGACATGCTCCGGTTTGAGCTTGGTCGAGGCCTTGACCTCAACGATGCGCCAACTGTCGTGGCCACCAGCGGTGACGGGCAGCAGCACGTCCTCGCGCACCAGCACGTCGTCGTGCTGCAGTGTGGCCTCGAACACCGGGCCGCGGAACAGCGAGGTCATCAACTCCCGGGTCTGCGCCAGCGCCGGCGCCAGGCTGCCGCCGCCGTAGTCGATGTAGACGCCCTCGCCGCCGCCGAATACGCGGATGGCCACGTCACCGACCTCGTGGCCGAGTTCGAACGCTGCCAGCGTGGCTTTCGAATACCGCGCCAGTTCGGGCTGGTTGACTTCCAGATGCACCCGCTTCAGGCACTGCAGCGAGGACATGATGCGGGACTTGGAGAGACGCATCCCGGGAGTCGACTCAGTTCCGCGTCTGACCGGGCGGCCTCAGGGTGGCGGTCGGGTAGGGTTCGGGAATCGGCCGTTCCGGCCGCAGCGGCGGCCTCGGCGGCGGCCCGTAACCCGGCTGGCCCCACCACCAACCCGGCACGGCATAACCCACGGACCGGGTACTCTGCACGGGCTGTTGGCGCGCCGCGTTCCGCTGCCGCTCGAGGCGGGCCTCCCGCTCGTTCTTCATTTCCTCGCGCAAGGCCTGCATGCGTTCGGCCTGGGCCGCCACGTTGTAGAGGTCGGCCTCGGGGTCGTAGTCGCTGGGGCGAGTGTCCTCGACGGTAACGGTACTGACGGCGGGTGATTCAGTCACCGGCGCGGTATCGCTGAAGTTGACGACACCGTTCTCGTCCGTCCAGCGGTAAATCTCCTGGGCCGGCACGGTGTTGGCGGCGAGGCTTCCCACCAGGAACGTGATCGAAATCGCTGCGCGTATCATGGTCGATACCGATGCGGGCGCCGCCGGCCGGAATGCCGGACGGCTTCAACCTCAGTATAACGAAAATGGAGCCCGATGCTCACGCCGCCGGGCCCGGGCCACGGACCCCGATAGCGGGCGGGAGTTTCGCGACCCATGCCGGGTGACCTGCAGAAATCGCTTGATAAAAAGCGCGTAGAGGCGTACCTTTGCGCTCGTCAGGCTTAGCATCCGGGATGTGTCCGTACGCGTGGCCTGACTAACGGATTGGTTGCATGCCCCAAGGTCTTCTCAGAAGTTCAACATCAGTATCCCTGCATTTGTCACTACTTAGATACCTTTGAGATCTGCGATTAATCGGTCATCAGTTCATTAATTTTTTCAAAGGTATACAAACATGACGACTGGTACTGTCAAATGGTTCAACGAATCCAAGGGATTCGGTTTCATCGC
>CALKKN010000174.1 GCA_937995275.1 uncultured Lysobacterales bacterium
TCTCCTGACCGGACCTCCCGGCACCGGCAAGACGCTGCTCGCGAGGGCGGTGGCCGGCGAGGCTGACGCGCCCTTCTTCAGTCTCTCCGGTTCGGAGTTCGTCGAGATGTTCGTCGGCGTCGGAGCCAGCCGGGTCCGCGATCTCTTCGAACAGGGCAAGACCAACGCGCCGTGCATCATATTCATTGATGAACTCGACGCGGTCGGCAGGCACCGCGGCGCCGGCCTCGGCGGCGGCCATGACGAGCGCGAACAGACCCTGAACCAGTTGCTGGTGGAGATGGATGGCTTCGAAGGCGGCGAAGGCGTTATCGTCATCGCCGCGACCAACCGCCCCGACGTCCTCGACCCGGCGCTGCTGCGCCCGGGCCGCTTCGACCGGCAGGTCGTGGTGCCGTTGCCCGACATCCGCGGCCGCGAGGCTATTCTCAAAGTGCACAGGCGCAAGGTTCCGCTTTCCGAAAACGTCGATGCGAAGGTGATCGCACGCGGCACGCCCGGGTTCTCCGGGGCCGACCTGGCCAACCTGGTCAACGAGGCGGCGCTGTTCGCGGCCCGCGACAATGCGAAGGCCGTCACCATGGACCATCTGGACCGGGCCAAGGACAAGATCATGATGGGCGCCGAGCGCCGCTCGATGGTGATGTCCGAGGAAGAGAAGCGGCTGACGGCCTACCACGAGGCCGGCCACGCTATCGTCGGACGGTTGGTGCCCGAACACGATCCGGTCTACAAGGTCACCATCATCCCGCGCGGCCGGGCCCTCGGCGTCACGATGTTCCTGCCTGAACAGGACAAGTACAGCATTTCGAAGCGGCAGCTCGAAAGCCAGCTGGCCAGCCTGTTCGGCGGCCGCGTGGCCGAAGAGATCGTGTTCGGGTCCGACAGCGTCACGACCGGCGCCTCGAACGACATCGAGCGGGCAACGTCCATCGCGCGCAACATGGTGACCAAGTGGGGTCTGACGAAAAATCTCGGACCACTGACCTATTCGGAGGACGAGGACGAAGTGTTCCTCGGCCGTTCCGTAACCCAGCACAAGCACGTTTCGGATGAAACCGCGCGGCGCATCGACGTGGAAGTGCGCGACATCATCGACGCGGCCCACAACGAGGCCAGGGACCTGCTGGAGGACAATCTGGACCAGTTGCATCTGATGGCCAAGGCGTTGATGAAGTACGAAACCATCGACAACCACCAGATCGACCAGATCATGGAGGGGCACGAGCCGGATCCTCCGGACGACTGGCAAGAGGGCGACAGCGGCGTCTACGGCAGCCCGGACCAGACCGGCGACACCGACGACCGCACGACCGTCGGCGGCCCCGCCGAACAGGTCTGATCGGGACGTAAGCATCATGACCCGGGTGATGGGCATTCTGAATGCCACGCCCGACTCCTTCTCTGACGGCGGACAGTTCGCCAACCGGCAGCGGGCCCTGCGGCATGCACTCGACATGGTCGCGGCCGGTGCCGATATCATCGACGTCGGCGGCGAATCCACCCGCCCCGGGGCGCGGGCCGTCGAGGCCGACGAGGAACTCGACCGCGTGGTGCCGGTCATCGAGGCCATCGCGGCCGAATCCGACGTCACGATCTCGGTCGACACCAGCAAGCCGCAGGTCATGGAAGCGGCCGTCAGCGCGGGCGCCGCGATGATCAACGACGTGCAGGCCCTCCGCGGCAACGGGCCCCTGGCCACGGCCGCGCGGTTGGGCGTCCCGGTGTGCCTGATGCACATGCAGGGCCAACCGCGCGACATGCAGGCCGATCCCCGGTACGCTGACGTCGTTGCGGACGTCGGCGGGTTCCTGAAGGACCGGGCCAGGGCCTGCGAAGCGGCCGGCATCCCCGGCGATCGCATCCTGCTCGACCCGGGTTTCGGTTTCGGAAAAACCCTGCAGCACAACCTCGAGCTGTTCCGCGCCCTGCCGCGGTTATGCCGGCTCGGCTACCCGCTGCTGGTCGGTGTGTCGCGCAAGTCCATGCTGGGAGCGCTGACCGGCAGACCGGTGGAGCAGCGGCTGGCGGGGTCCGTGGCGGCTGCTGTAATGGCCGCCCGGCTCGGTGCCGCCGTGGTCCGGGTCCACGACGTGGCGGAAACCGTCGATGCGCTGAAGGTGGCCGAGGCGTTGAGCGACTGAAGACACCGGCCGGCCGGAACGGGTAAAATCAGCGGATGAGCCGCAAGTACTTTGGGACCGACGGGATCCGTGGCCGCGTGGGGGTTTCCCCGATCACGGCCGACTTCATCCTGAGGCTGGGCCGGGCCGTGGGCGTGGTCCTGGCCGGAAACGACAAACGGGCCGTCGTCATCGGCAAGGACACGCGGATTTCCGGCTACATGTTCGAGTCGGCCCTGGAATCCGGGCTTGCCGCCGCCGGCGCCGACGTGCTCCTGCTGGGCCCGATGCCGACCCCGGCGATCGCCTACCTGACGCGCACGCTCTATGCCTGTGCCGGGATCGTCATATCCGCCTCCCACAACCCGTTCGAGGACAACGGCTTCAAGTTCTTTTCGGCGGAGGGCGAGAAACTGCCCGACGACGTCGAGACGGCGATCGAGGCCGAGCTGGACAAGCCCTTTGTAACCGTCGAGCCCGCGGACATGGGGAAAGCCGCGCGAGTGGAAGACGCGGCCGGGCGCTACATCGAATTCTGCAAGGGCACCGTGCCTTTCGGGACCCTTCTGAGCGGTATGCGCGTCGTGCTGGACTGTGCGAACGGGTCGACGTACCGGGTTGCGCCCGCGGTGCTGCGGGAGCTCGGCGCGAAGGCGCATGTCATCGGGAACGAGCCGAACGGGCTGAATATCAACGACCGTTGCGGTTCGACTTTCCCCGAGGCCATGCAGGCCGAGGTCGTCAGCCGCGGCGCCGACGCCGGCATTGCCCTCGATGGCGATGGCGACCGGCTCGTCATGGCGGACCACACGGGCGCGCTGGTGGACGGCGACGATCTGCTTTACATCATTGCCAGTGCGCGGCAGGCCGAGGGTCGCCTGCAGGGCGGCGTGGTCGGAACCGTGATGAGCAACTTCGGTCTCGAGTTGGCGCTGCAGGAACTTGGAATCCCGTTCGTGCGCACCGCGGTCGGAGACCGGCACATCCACCGTGAACTGGTTAACAAGGGCTGGACCCTGGGCGGCGAGACTTCCGGGCACCTGCTGGCGCTCGACCGCACCAGCACCGGCGATGGAATCATCAGCGCCCTGCAGATCCTCGAGGTCATGGTAAGCAGCGGCAAGAGCCTGCACGACTTGCGGCAGGGCATGCAGAAGTTCCCCCAGACCATGATCAACGTGCCGGTATCCGATGGCGCCCAGCAGCGCCTCGCGGACTCGGCGCGGATCAGCGCAGCGGTGCGGCGCGTCGAGGGTGAACTCGACGGCCGCGGCCGCGTGATCCTGCGGCCATCGGGCACCGAACCCCTGATCCGGGTCACGCTGGAAGGCGCCGATTCCACCCAGGTCGAGGAACTGGCCCGCGAATTGGCGGACACGGTCCGCGACGAACTGGGCGCCTGATTTCCCCATCGTGCACCATCAGGTACCCGTCCTCGACCTGGAACGCCTGACAACGGACCGGGACGGGCTCGTCGAGGATGCAGGCAACGCCTACCGCGAGTACGGTTTCTGCGGTTTTCGCAACCACGGCATTACTGGAGAGGCCATCGCCGGCGCCAATCGGGCATTCCGGGATTTTTTCGCGCTGCCGGAGGCGGTGAAGCTGCGCTACCGGTCGGCCGCCGGCGGACAGCGGGGCTACACGCCGTTCGGGGTCGAGCAGGCGCGGGACCAGGCGGTGCCCGATCTGAAGGAGTTCTGGCACACGGGAAGGGAAATGGGCCCCGACAATCCCTGGCCGGACATCCTGCAACCCAACCTCTGGCCGGCTGAAATCCCAACCTTCAGGGCAGAGGCCCTGGACCTCTACAATCGGCTGGATCGTCTGGGCGGGCGTATCCTCGGCGTCGTCGCCCGCGCGCTGGGGCTGCCGCCGGACTGGTTCGAGCCGCACGTGCGCTACGGCAACAGCATCTTGCGCGCCATCCATTACCCGCCGGTGACGGGTGAGTGCCCCGGCGCGATCCGGGCCGCGACGCACGAAGACATCAACCTGATCACGCTGCTGCTCGGCTCCGACGAGGAGGGCCTCCAGATCCTCGCGCGGGACGGGAGTTGGGTGCCGGTTACGAGTATCGCCGACGCCGTCGTCGTGAACATCGGCGACATGATGCAGCGGCTGACCAACCACGTGCGGCCCTCGACACCGCACCGCGTGGTGAACCCGCCCGGCTCGAAATCGGATGTGCCGCGGTACTCGATCCCGTTTTTCATGCACCCGAACCCGGATTTCGAGATCCGCACCTTGCCGGGCTGCATCTCCGCCGACAACCCCGACCGCTACCCGCAGCCCATCACCGCCAACGAGTTCCTCGAGCAGCGCCTCCGCGAAATCAAGCTGATGTAGGAGCGGCTTTAGCCGCGATAGGGGCTTATCGCTTCGAACCCGTCTCGGGGGCGGCGCCGGGTATCCCCTGGCAGGGAACGCTCAAGACATCCCTGTGCGCTTGTCGACTGTTCCCGACAG